>CAZRUB010000139.1:0-4215 GCA_964603185.1 uncultured Ruminococcus sp. | reverse complement strand
TAAATTAAAACACCTTTATCCGGTGATAAAGTTTTAAGAGTTACAAGGTACTACGATGGCCTGACCGAGGCATCGCCTCGGTAAATTTCACAAGGCCATAAGCACAACGCCGACTGTGATTAAGCCGCAGCCAAGCAAAAGCTTAGGCGTGAGTGCCTCATGCAGAATCACAATTGACAGCGCCAATGTAATCACAAGGCTTAATTTATCGATCGGCACGACCCTTGAAGCATCTCCGCATTGCAGAGCCTTATAATAGCAGAGCCACGAGATACCCGTTGCCAAGCCCGATAAAATCAGGAACAACCAGTTCTTTCTGCTTATTTCGGAGATTCCGGTCTGCGCATTCGTTAAAAATACCATTCCCCAGGACATAATCACAACAACAACAGTCCTTACGGCGGTTGCCAAATTTGAGTTTATTCCTTCAAGTCCGAGCTTTGCAAGTATAGAAGTAAAGGCCGCGAAGACCGCCGACATTAATGCATACAAAAGCCACATAAGCAATCACCTTTCGCTGTAAATTACATTTTTTTATTTTTATCGTTTTCTCTTATTTCCACGCGTCTTACCTTGCCGCTTATGGTTTTGGGAAGCTCCGAAACAAAGTCAACTATTCTGGGATATTTATAGGGTGCGGTTCTCTTTTTAACATAATCCTGAATCTCTTTTTTGAGTGCGTCCGTGCCTTCCTTGCCTTTAACAAGTACTATAGTAGCCTTTACGATCTGCCCTCTCACCTCATCGGGAACGGCTGTGATGGCGCATTCCAAAACATAGGGAAGCTCCATTATAACGCTTTCTATTTCAAAAGGCCCTATTCTGTAGCCGGAGGACTTTATCACGTCGTCGATTCTGCCGACGTAGAAAAGATAGCCCTCCTCGTCGCGCGTTGCCTGGTCGCCCGTGTGGTAGAAGCCGTCATGCCATACGGCATTTGTTTTTTCCTCATCCAAATAATACCCGAGGAAAAGTCCGCAGGGCGCGTCCTCGCGCTTTGCTCTTATGCATATTTCACCTGTTTCGCCGGGTGCGCACTCATTACCCTCCGCGTCAAGAAGCGTTACGTCATAAAGCGGGCTGGGCAAGCCCATGGAGCCTGTTTTCGGCTTTGTTCCCACAAGGTTGCAGATTGCAAGCGTGGTTTCCGTTTGGCCGAAGCCTTCCATAATCGTAAGGCCGGTCGCTTCCTTAAAGCGCTCTCCCACCTCGGGGTTTAACGCTTCGCCCGCGGTCGTTGCGTATTCGATCGACGAAAGGTCATACTTCGACAAATCCTCTTTAATAAAGAAGCGATACATTGTGGGCGGCGCGCAGAAGGTGGTTATATTATACTTTTTGAACATCGGCAAAATTTCCTCGGACTTAAACCTATCGAAGTCATAGGTGAAAACAGGAGCTTCGCAAAGCCACTGACCGTAAAGCTTGCCCCAGAGCGCCTTTCCCCAGCCCGTGTCCGAAATCGTGAAATGCAGTCCGTCCGGATTTACGTTATGCCAATATTTCGCGGTTATGTAGTGGCCGAGCGCATACTTATAGGAATGAGCCGCAATTCTGGGATATCCCGTTGTGCCGGAGGTGAAAAGCATTATCATCCTGTCATTTCCCGAGGGTGAATCTTCCGTTCTTTCGTAAACCTCCGAATAGCGCTCTATATCCGCGTCAAAGCTGTGCCAGCCGTCCTTTTCGCCGCCGACAATAATTTTCACAAGGCTCATGCCTTCCGATTTTTCCGCCGCCTCTGCATGGCATGCCACCTCGCCGTCCGCGGTGCACACAATCGCCGAAACGCCCGCCGCCTTATAGCGATACGCAAAGTCATGCTCCACCAGCTGATTGGTTGCCGGAATCGCAATCGCTCCGATTTTGTGGAGCGCAAGCACGGTGAACCAGAACTGATAATGGCGCTTTAACACAACCATAACCCTATCGCCCTTTTTTATGCCGAGGCTTTCGAAATAGTTTGCGGTTTTCGCGGAATATTTTTTCATATCGGCAAACGTAAAGCGTCTTTCCTCACCCTCGCCGGATATCCAAAGCATGGCAAGCTTGTCCGGTGTTTTATCCGCAATCGCATCAACGCAATCGAATGCAAAGTTGAATTTATCGTCGTTTTTAAAGCTTATTTTCCTCAAAACGCCGTTTTCGTCCTCCGTGCAGTCAATAAATTTATCCGCTACGCCGGCGCGCTTTATTTTAACCGATTTTACGGCATCGTGCTTTTCTTTTTCGGTTGCCGTTCCCTTCATTACAACGGCATAAATTTCAACGCCCTCCTCGGAAAGCGCCGTCAGCGCGTGAGGCTCACCGCTGTTATAATATATACTGTCGCCCGCCTCCAGTATTTCCGTTCTGTCATTGATTCTTATTTTAAGCCTTCCCTTTATAACAATGTCAAGCTCCTGCCCGGCATGCGATGAAAAAGAGGGCTCCTCCATATGGCAATACGGAATCTTCACGTGAAAGGGCTCCGCCGTCTTGTTCTTAAATTCCGGGGCAAGGTGATGATATTCAAAGCCGGATTTTCTTTCTATCGGCATACCCTCGCCCTTCTTTGTGACATTATACATGGAAAGAAGCGGACTCGTACCTTCAAGCAGGTCCTTTATTTCAACACCGAAGCAATCGGCACATTTATAAATAAACGTAAAGCCGAAATCACTTTCTCCCTTTTCGAACGCTTCGTAGGCTTCATTTGATACATCGGTCTTTTTCGCCATTTCTTCCGCCGTAAGCCCGGAAATTTCACGAAGCTCCTTCACTCTCAATGCTATTTCTTTTAATTTTCCAGCCATAAAAAAGCCTCCTTAATAAAAAATAAACCCGTCTCAAAAAAATTTTGAGACGAGTATAAATTACCCGCGGTACCACTCAAATTATGCTTTCGCATCTCTTCAGGTTCCAACAAACCCTATGCACTGACGCAGCACGCTCGGGAAGGCTTACTTGATTTCTGCCCTCCGACTCGGAAGTGATGGGTCAACTGTATTTCAAAGCTATCCGCTCACACCAACCGCAGACTCTCTTAAAGCTTATGATACGACCGTCTTCGTCACAGTCTTTAATATTAACTTAACCAGATTATAGCACCAAACAAAAAATTTGTCAATAGTTTTCACAGATTTTTTTATTTCACATAGAATAAAAGTAAACCGAACAATGTGTTCGCGTATTTTATTATATGCAAGGAGGATTTATATGGACGATAAAATTTTATCCGCCAGAGAGTGCCGAAGCTGCACCGAGGAGGTGTGTATCAACGCTTCGCAAATTTATGATTCGTGCCGAGCAAAGGAATGCCTTGAAAATCTTCATGTTTTCTTCAGCGCCGAGGCGCAGAGCGTCGTTGATTCCGCTTCCAAGGTTTCGGCGGAAAATGCCGAGGTGATATGGGTCAATTCCGAGGTGGAGCCGTTAAGCTTCCACAAGGGGTACTATACGGTTAATTTGAGGTTCTTTTTCCGCGTCGAATTCAATGCCTACACCGGCTTACGCTGCCCCGTTCGCATAGACGGGCTTGCAACCTATGAAAAAAAGGTTGTACTTTTCGGCTCCGAGGGTTCTTCCAAGCTTTTCCGCTCCGGCTTAAATCTCGACACACTTGACCTTGCCTCCTGGAAAAAGGCAAATCTCCCCTCTTCCGTTGTTTCCGCGGTCGACCCGATTGTTTTGGACACACTCATGCTTGCACCGGGTGATCCCGCATGCTCCGCTTCCTTGGACATCGCTTCCGTTCCCGAATGCATACATAAGGTTTTTGATTCGCCGATTGTGCCTTCGCCCGAAAGCCGTCAAATTTTTGTTACTCTCGGTCTTTTCCTTATGGTTCGTTTGGAGCGCGAGGTTCAGCTGACCGTGCCCGCCGCAAGCTTTTGCATTCCGGACGGCAGCTACTCCGCAAGCGAGGAGCCGGGAGCGCCCTGCGATGTGTTTGACGAAATTGCATTTCCGTTCGGAGAATTCTTCCCTCCGGCAAAAAATTCATCTTCCTCGGGCTGCGACCGAGCTTCAAGCGAAAGCTGAGCTCACGGCGCAAAAAGAATGCGGTGCAAAAGCTCCGCATTCTTTTTATGCCTAGCCGAAAGAGCATAATCCGAACTCCGATTTTGAGAGGCGTATTTCCGCTTTCATTATGTTAAAATACTCGGTAATCCGTCAGGATTACCTGCGTTTTTGCCTTGCGCAACCAAAAATCCGCTCTCTCAAAATTCTGCG
>CAZRUB010000138.1:0-4216 GCA_964603185.1 uncultured Ruminococcus sp. | reverse complement strand
CCTATCCTTTTTTCTCCGAGCTCGCGGGCAACCTCGCTTTGGATTTCCATAAGCTTGCCGCACCGCTCGTCCTTAACCTCCTGAGGCAGCTGACCTTCCATTTTCGCCGCCGGAGTTCCCTCCTCCGCGGAATAGGAAAAAGCTCCCAAGCGGTCAAATTTTGCTTCGCGTACAAAATCGCAAAGCTCCGAAAATTCCTCCTCGGTTTCACCCGGGAAGCCCGCGATCAGCGAGGTTCTTATAACCAGCTCCGGGATTTCCCGCCTTAATCGGCTTATAAGCTCCCTTATTGCCTTGCCGCTTGTCTTTCTGTTCATTTTTTTCAAAATGCGGTCATTGCAATGTTGGATGGGAATATCAAGATAATTGACTATCTTCGGCTCCTCTTTTATCACTCGAATAAGCTCCTCCGTAATTTCCTCCGGATAGCAATAGTGCACCCTCACCCATTCAAGCCCCTCTATTTTGCAAAGCTTCCTCAAAAGCTCCGGAAGTGCTTTTTCGCCGTATAAGTCAACCCCGTATTTCGATGTATCCTGCGCTATGACGATAAGCTCCTTCGCCCCGCCGCCGACAAGCATCTTGGCCTCCTTCAATATTGCCTCCTGACTTCTGCTTTTGTATCTGCCCCTTATATAAGGTATTGCGCAATAGCTGCAAAAATTATCGCAACCCTCGGCAATTTTCAAATACGCCGTGTATTTCGGTGTCGTAACAAGCCTCGGAAGCGTTCTGTCCGTAGCCTTCCCGCCGAACTCTTCAACCTTTTTGCCCTTTAAGGCTTTCTCTGCCACGAAAACGATTTTATCTATACTGTTCACTCCCACAACTCCGTCAAGCTCCGGGATTTCCTTCATGATTTCATCCTTATAGCGCTCCGAAAGACAACCCGCGCAAATAAGCGCCTTGCACCTTCCTACCCCGCGCTCCTTATATTTTGCCGCCTCAAGTATCGCATCGATGCTTTCCTGCTTTGCCGAATCGATAAAGGCGCAGGTGTTGACAATCAATACGTCCGCCTCGGAAATGTCATCGGTTAAATCATATCCCTTGTTATTCAAAAGTCCGAGCATGTTTTCCGAATCCACCAAATTTTTAGAGCAGCCCAGTGAAATTATCCCTATTTTTTTATTCATCGATACATCTCCTTATGTCATCAAAGTCGAAGCCGCGCGCAACGAAAAATCTTATTATTTTATTCCTGTCATCCTCCTCGGAAAAACGTTTTTCCATAACCGAACGGATTATTTCGCACTCGTCGGCACCGTAGGCCGCAATTGCCTTCTCCGCCTTTTCGCGGCTTATGCCGCGAAGCACAAGCTCATTTATTATTCTTCTTTTTCCGTGCTTTTTAATTCTGTAGCTGTCGCTCACAAACGCACGCGCATATTCATCTTCATCAATATATCCGTTTTCCTCCATCGCAAGAACGGAGGCCGAAACATCCTCCGCGCCGAAGCCCTTCGCCCGAAGCCTTCTTTCAAGGGTGCGCTTCGTCTGCTTCGACAAGCTGCAGCTTCTTACCGCGCACTCCCGCGCGTTTAATTTTCTCTTCATCGGCCATCACCCAAAAATTCCATAAAAACAAGGTTCGCCAGGTCTTCTCCCCTTTGCGTAAGTCTTGCTCTTTTTCCGTCAAATTCAATAAGCCCTTCAGCTTGAAGCTTTTTTATTTTTTCGTTAAAGCTTCCCCTCGTTTCAAAGCCGGAGAGCATTCGAAAGCCGAGCATAAAGCGCTCACATTCCGCCTCCTTCTCCGAAATTACTTCGCGGGACAATTTCTTTTCTTCGGCTTTGATATATTCGTTTATATCGGATATGTTTTCGTATCTCACACCGCCGTAAAACGAATGCGCACCGGCACCGAAGCCGTAATAAGGCTCTCTCGTCCAGTATTTTGTGTTGTGACGCGAGGAAAAACCCGGAAGCGCGTAATTGGAGATTTCATAATGCTCAAACCCATGCTCCTCCAAAAAGCTTCGCGTTACGGCATACATCTCGCGCTCCTCATCCTCATCCGGCAACGGAGGCGTGTTTTCGTAAAACGGTGTCCCCTCCTCGATTATCAGCGAATACACGCTGATATGCCGAACGCCGAGCGAAATAGCTGTCGAAAGCGAATGCTCCAGGCTTTTTACGCTTTGCCGCGGGATGCCCTCCATCAAATCTATGCCGATGTTTAAAAATCCGCATTTTTGCGCGTCGGTAACCGCGCGCTCGGCGTCAAGAGCCGAATGTATCCGCGACAACGCACGAAGCTCATCCTCGTTAAACGACTGTACACCGATGCTTAATCGGTTTACACCCAGACCCTTCATCAGTGAATATTTTTCCGTATCCGCCGTTTTCGGGTTGACCTCCACGGTAAATTCCGTATCGGGAGAAAGACAAAAATTCCCGTTTACCGCCGAAATAAGCCTTTCAAGCTGCAAATCGGAAAGCACGGTGGGCGTTCCGCCCCCTATATACACGGTATCCGCCGAAAGCCCCGAAAATGCCCTCATCTCTTCAATGAGCGATGAAATATAGCTATCCGCCAAATGAAGCTTTCCTGCCTCGGAATTAAAATCGCAATAGGCGCACTTGGCAAGGCAAAACGGAATGTGAATGTATATTCCGTTACTCATCTAACTTCAATACCGCCATGAATGCCTCCTGGGGCACCTCTACCGAGCCGACCTGGCGCATTCTCTTTTTTCCTTCCTTCTGCTTTTCCAAAAGCTTCTTCTTTCTGGTTATATCGCCGCCGTAGCATTTTGCCAAAACGTCCTTCCTCATTGCCTTGACGGTTTCGCGCGCTATAATTTTGGAGCCGATTGTTGCCTGAATCGGAACCTCGAAAAGCTGACGGGGAATAACCTCCTTAAGCTTCTCGGCAATCCTCCTCGCGCGCGCATAAGCCTTTTCCTCATGCACGATGAACGAAAGCGCATCCACCATGTCGCCGTTTAACAAAATATCAAGCTTCACAAGCTTGCTTTCCTCGTATCCCGAAAGCTCGTAATCAAACGAGGCATAGCCCTTCGTGCGCGATTTTAACGCATCGAAAAAGTCATATATAATTTCGTTCAAGGGCAGCTCGTAATGTATCTGGGTTCTGCCCTCGTCGATATAGGTCATTCCCTTGTAGGTTCCGCGGCGTTCCTGGCAAAGCTCCATTATGGAGCCGACGTATTCCGTCGGCGTCATTATATCCGCCTTAACCATGGGCTCATACATCGCTTCGATTTCGGAGGGCTTGGGCAAATTCGTCGGATTGTCAACCATCATGGTTTCGCCGTCCGTTTTTATTATTTTGTAAACAACGCTGGGCGCGGTCGTCACAAGGTCAAGATTATACTCGCGCTCCAACCGCTCCTGAATAACCTCCATATGTAAAAGCCCCAAAAATCCGCATCTGAAGCCGAAGCCCAGAGCCTGCGAGGTTTCCGCTTCAAACGTAAGCGAGGCGTCGTTAAGCTTAAGCTTTTCAAGCGCGTCGCGCAAATCGCCGTATTTTGAGCCGTCCGCCGGGTATATACCGCAGAACACCATGGGATTAACCGTTTTATAGCCGGGAAGCGGCTCTGCCGCCGGCGCGGACGCGAGGGTTATCGTATCTCCCACGCGAACGTCGCGCACGCTTTTGATGCTGGCGGTGAAATAGCCGACCTCACCCGCGGCGAGAGAGCTTGTCTCCTCCATTTTTTCGGGCTTTAAATATCCGGTTTCCACAACCTCAAATTCCTTGCCGGTTGCCATAAAGCGGATTTTCTGCCCGGGAGAAACACTCCCCTCCCTAATACGGCAGTAAACGATTACTCCGCGATAGCTGTCGTAATACGAGTCGAAAATCATCGCCCGCAGCGGAGCGTTCTCATCGCCCTCGGGCGCGGGAATTTTTTCGATTATATCATTAAGCACCGCCTCAACGTTAAGCCCCGTTTTTGCCGATATTCTGGGGGCGCTCTCCGCCTCGATGCCGATAACGTCCTCAATCTCCCTTGCGATATCATCGGCTCTTGCACTCGGTAAATCGATTTTATTTATTACGGGCATGATTTCCAAATCCGCATCCAGCGCAAGATAGGTGTTTGCAAGGGTCTGTGCTTCGATTCCCTGTGAGGCGTCAACAACAAGCACCGCACCCTCGCAGGCGGCAAGCGAACGTGAAACCTCATAGTTAAAGTCCACGTGTCCCGGAGTGTCGATTAAATTAAGTTCATACTCCTTGCCC
>CAZRUB010000137.1:0-4290 GCA_964603185.1 uncultured Ruminococcus sp. | reverse complement strand
CGATGCCGGAACATCAAAGGGGCCTACTCTTCTGGGTCTGCCCGTTGCCGCGCCGTATTCGCCGCCGGCCTTTCTCAATTCCTCCGCCTCGTCGCCGAACATCTCGGCGGTGAACGGCCCTTCTCCCACGCAGGTGGAATAAGCCTTCATAACGCCGATGGTTTTATCCAGTCTTGTCCCGGGAATGCCCGCGCCTATGGGAGCATATGCCGCGATTGTGGAGGACGAGCTTGTGAAGGGATAAATTCCGAAATCAATGTCGCGAAGCGCGCCGAGCTGCGCCTCAAACATAATCCTCTTCCCCTCCTTTACCGCATTGTTAAGGTATATTCCCGTATCGCAAATGTAGGGCTTTAATCTGTCGCCGAATTTTTTAAGCCAGTCTGTCATTTTGTCGAGCGTAACGCCCTCGGCACCGTATACCTTTTCTATCGTAAGGTTTTTCCAGTCGATTATATCGGAAAGCCGCTCCCTCAAATACTCGGGCTGAAGCAAATCGCCCATGCGAATGCCCTTTTTAAGATATTTATCGCTGTATACCGGGGAAATTCCGCGTCTGGTGGAGCCGAACTTTTTGTCCTTTAAGCGATCCTCCTCCAGGCAGTCCTGCATAACATGATAGGGCATGCAGATAATCGCCCTGTCGCTGATTTTAAGGTGATCGGGCCCGATTTTGATTCCCGCGTCCTCTATTCTGTCAATTTCGCCGTTAAGGTGTTCGATATCGATTACCATACCGTTGCCCATAACGTTCACAACCTCGGGACGCAAAATTCCCGAAGGAAGAAGATTAAGGATGAATTTTCCTTTTTCGTTCACAACGGTGTGTCCCGCATTGTTGCCGCCCTGATAACGGGCAACTATATCCTCATTCTGCGACAAAAGGTCAACCATTCTTCCCTTTCCCTCGTCGCCCCAATTGATACCTACGATAGATGTTAGCATGATCATTACCTTCCCTTTTTTAGAAAATACATATTTTATTATACTCCATACATCGGATAAAGTCAAACATTTTACGCATAAATTTTGCATATATGGCAAATACTACCGTTACAAGGAGTGATTTTAATGAAAATAACACGTGTTACCGCACGGGAAATCTTAAATTCAAGAGGGAATCCCGCAATCGAAGCGGATGTTTTCACCGACTTCGGAATCATGGGGCGCGCCTCGGTGCCGTCCGGCGCTTCCACCGGCGAAGGGGAGGCCTGCGAGCTTTTGGATTTTGATTCCGACCGATATAACGGAAAGGGCGTTCTCAAAGCCGTCGCCAATGTAGAAAAAATCATATCGCCGCTGCTTTCGGGGGTTGATGCCTCCGACCAGCGGAAAATCGACGGCCTTATGATAAAGGAGGACGGAACCGAAAACAAGAAAAGACTCGGCGCGAACGCGATACTCGCCGTATCGCTTGCCGCGGCCTCTGCCGCCGCCAAGGCCTACGGAATGCCGCTTTACCGCTATCTCGGCGGCGCCTCGGCCCACATTCTTCCCGTTCCGATGATGAATATATTAAACGGCGGCGCCCATGCCGACAACAATGTCGACATTCAGGAATTCATGATTCTTCCCGTTTCCGCGGAAAGCGAAAGGGAAGCCGTGAGAATGGGCTCCGAAATCTACTTCGCGCTGAAAAAAACAATACGGGACATCGGCGGAGCAACCTGCGTCGGCGATGAGGGCGGCTTCGCTCCCATGCTTAAAAAGGATGCCGAGGCTCTCGATTTGATTTGCGAGGCAATCGAAAAGGCCGGCTTTATTCCCGGCGAGGACGTTTTGATTTCTCTCGATGCCGCGGCAAGCGAATGGTATGACGGCGAAAAATACCTGCTCCCCAAATCGGGTGAGGCTTTCACCTCCGACGGTCTTTCCGATTATTTTTACAATCTCGCCTTGCGCTATCCGATATATTCCATAGAGGACCCGTTAAGCGAAAACGATTGGTCGGGGTGGCAGCGCATAACAACCCGCTTCGACAAAAAATGCCGCCTCGTCGGCGATGACCTTTTCGTCACCGACCCGCTCCTGATAAAAAAGGGCATCCGGCTCGGCGCCGCAGATACCGTGCTCATAAAGGTAAATCAAATAGGCACGCTTTCCGAGGCCGCGGACGCCGTAAGCACCGCTCACCGCGCAGGCCTCAAAACCATAATTTCCCACAGAAGCGGTGAAACGGAGGATACAAAAATCGCCGATATAGCCGTTGCGGCGGGCTCGGGACACATAAAAACCGGCGCTCCGTGCCGCTCCGACAGAACGGCAAAATACAACCGTCTTTTGAGAATTGAGGAGGAGCTCTCGGACACTTCTTCATTTTATCGAATAAAAATTTAAAAAAACAGTTGTTTTTTTCCGAAATGTGTGGTAAACTATTCCTTAGATATTATAAAAGGGGTATTAAATGCCTTCAAAGAAGAAAGGAATGGTCTTATCTTATGACAACACTTAAAGTGGTACTTACCGTATTGCACCTTATCATAGCGTTCGGGCTTATGGCTGTTGTGCTTTTTCAGTCCAGCAAATCCGAAGGCTTGTCCGGAAGCATCGCGGGCGGTGCCGAAACATTTTTCGGAAAGAACAAGGGCAAGACGATGGACGGTGTGCTTGCAAAGCTTACAGTCGTTCTTGCGATTCTCTTCGTTATAACCTCCGTTTCTCTTTCCGCGTTGAGCAAGAAGTCTCAGGATGCTTCCTCCGACTCCGAGCAGGACGTTGTTGCGGAGTATGACGAAGAGGTTAACTCAGATGCCGATGCTGACATCGATTCGGATGTTGACGTTGACGTTGACGTTGACGCTGACGCAGAGGTTGAAGTTGAAGCAGAGGACGAGGACGAGGACGAGCCCGAGGCTGACGCCGAATAAGAAAATAAAAGCGGAGCAAAATCGCTCCGCTTTTTATCACCTTGAGCAAACGATAATTAATATTTTTACAATTCCTCAGCCGCCGCGTGACGGGAGGATTGTTTTTGAAGTTGTCATTAAATCGGTGCTTACTCGGAAAGGAGGGTTAAAAATGCCGGATGCCGTAAAAACGCTGGCTTCCAACAAAACCGCCGGAAGAAATTATTTTATTTTGGAAAAATTCGAAGCCGGGATTGAGCTTTTCGGAACCGAGGTTAAATCCATCCGCATGGGACGGGTCAACCTTAAGGACTGCTACGCTTCCGTTGACTCGGGGGAGCTTTTTGTTTACGGAATGCATATAAGCCCTTACGAAAAGGGCAATATATTTAACAAGGACCCTCTGCGTCCCAAAAAACTTTTGCTTCACAAAAACGAAATCATGAAGCTTTTCGGCGCCGTTCAGCGCGACGGCTGCGCAATAATCCCCCTTTCGATGTACTTAAAGCACGGCCGCGTCAAGGTTGAGGTCGCTCTTTGCAAGGGTAAAAAGCTTTACGATAAAAGGGATGATGAGGCACGCCGCCAAGCAAGTCGCGATATTGAGCGGACCATGCGCGGAAAAGCTTATTGATAATTTTACCTATGCGCAATACATCTGTAACATAAATGGTGTATAATATCGGATATAAGATAAACGAACCGGCTGCGGGCTAAAATATATTGTGTTCGTTTTTCATACCGTATGGGGGCGTACCGGTTTCGACGGGGACGCTGAACCATGGGAAGCGGGTAGCGGTGAGCGCCGCTTTAAAAAGCTCGATTTTAAAATTAAACGCTAACAATAATTTAGCATACGCTGCCTAAGTGCGGCCGTCCTTTAAGAGAGGACCGCGGCTTTTAAAAGGGCGTCGATCAGCGGTGAACGTGAGTAGGGTAACGCCTTACAGCCCTGCCATGCATTTTTAAGGCTACTTATGAGAAAGCTTGCCTGTGAGCTTTCTTGTAGGGAAATTTAATCATAGGCTGCACCCGGAGATGCCTGTGCGGATGAGTTTTCGGACACGAGTTCGACTCTCGTCGCCTCCACCAAAAATCCGTACACATTTGTGTACGGATTTTACTTATTCCCTCTTCACTATTCACTAAAATTATCCGTGTACGGATTTTTGGAAAGTAATAGGTAAAAGCGAAAAGGTAAACAGGTGTTATTCAAACTCGCCGCAGCGAGTTTGCTTTGATTAAATTTTACAGTACGTTTATTATGATAAGCCCGATAAACGAGAGAACAAGCCCCGCTATGCATTTTCCGGTCAGCTTTTCCTTAAACAGGAACCCGGACATAAGCGACGACAATATCAGCGCCGCACCTTGACTTAAGGGATAGAGCAGAGCCGACGGCAAAATCCCCGCCGCCATGGTCTTGAAATAAGAGTACAGGAAC
>CAZRUB010000136.1:1680-4315 GCA_964603185.1 uncultured Ruminococcus sp. | reverse complement strand
CACAAGCTTTTTGGTTTTTGTTCTTTTGATAAGCATCCTTGTATTTTCATTTGTTAAGGTGGGGTTCGGATGGCAAAGAATTATCATCAAGCTTATTTGCCTCCCTTTTATTGCCGGAATATCCTTTGAAATTATCAAATGGGCCGGAAGAAGTGAAAATCCGATCGTCAAAATCCTGTCCAAGCCGGGATTATGGCTTCAGCATATAACCACAAAGGAGCCCGACGATTCCATGCTTGAGGTTGCAATCGAAGCAATGAAAGCGGTTCTTCCCTCCGAGGGTGAGGACGACAAATGGTAATAAAGGATATTCTTCGTGCCGCGGCGGAGCAGCTTAAAGGAATTTCCGATACCCCCATGCTTGACGCGAGAATTTTGATGGAAACAGCCTGCGGATGTGACAGGCTGTTTCTTATAAAAAATAGCGATTTAACGCTCAGCGAAAACGCTTCGGAGCTTTTTCATACTCTTCTTTCCGAAAGGCTGCTCGGTAAGCCGATTGCCTATATAACCGGTTGCAAGGAATTTATGGGGCTTGATTTTCGGGTGAATGAGGATGTTCTTATCCCCAGGCCGGACACCGAAGCTCTTGTGGAATTTGCCATAAAGACCGACAAAAAACGCATTCTCGATATAGGCACCGGCAGTGGGGCAATAGCTGTCAGCCTTGCAAAATACATTCCCGATTCCTCGGTTTTTGCAATTGATATAAGCGAAAACGCCTTAAAAATTGCCGCCGAAAATGCGGCAAGCAATAATGTGAGCATCACCTTTCTTAAAACCGATGTTTTGTCCGAGGAGTTGCCCTCGGGCTTTGACCTCATTGTTTCAAACCCGCCTTATATAAAAAACTCGGTTATACCCACACTTGCGGATTCCGTAAAGAATTTCGAACCTATCACGGCACTTTCGGGCGGCGACGACGGGCTTTTGTTCTATCGTGAAATAACAAAAAAGGCCGTCTTATCACTGCAAAGCAAAGGCATTTTGGCCTTTGAAATAGGATATGATCAGGCTTCCGAGGTATCCGAAATTATGAGCGAGCATTATGAAGGCATAACCGTAATAAAGGATCTTTCAGGGTGCGACAGGGTCGTTTGGGGCGAGCTTTCCAATCTATACTAAAATAGGCTTATTCGCGTGAATAAGCCTATTTTTCTGTTTAAAGCGACGGAACCAAAAGCTTTTGACCGACGTATATCGATCCCCCGTCAATTCCCGTGCACTCCGCTATTGCGTAAACACCCCTGCGAAGATCGATTTCGTCACCGTAATATTCTGCGGCAATATCCCACAACGTATCACCCGGTTTAACGTAAACCTCAGTATATTCCGCATACTTTCCCCTATCGCCGTTCGACAGTACATTTACACTCACAAGAGTTGTTACAAGCAAAAGCACCAAAGCCATTATTTTTATCATCTTTATTCTTTTCTTTCTCATATCAATACCTCCAAATAAGAACTTTTGTTCTCGTCACACCTATATAATACACGAACAAATGTTCTTTGTCAAGTATTTTTTAAAAAAAAGTGAAACAAATGTTTGCATTTTTAAAAAAACTGTGTTATACTATGAATAGGAACATATATTCTTACTTATAAGGAGATACACGCTATGTCAAAAGATACTTCCATGCGCATACTTGAATTCATTACGGACTATACGCACGAAAACGGTTATGCCCCCACAATCCGAGAAATCTGTGAAGGCGTCGGCTTAAAATCGCCTTCAACGGTGCACGGTCACATTGAAAGATTGCGCCGTGCCGGAAAGCTCGATAAGGCTGACTCAAAAACACGCACGATAAAGGTTTCCGACAATCCCTCATTCGGCGAAGCGGAATTTTTGGAGGTGCCCGTCCTCGGCAATGTCGCGGCAGGTGTTCCCATCCGTGCACAGGAGGATATCGAAAGAACCTTCCCCCTTCCCATGGATTTTGCAAAAAAAGGGGAGGTTTTCATGCTTAAGGTACGCGGCGAATCAATGATTAATGCAGGCATATTGTCCGGCGACTATATTATAGTTGAGCAAACAAACGTTGCCGTAAACGGACAAATGGTCGTCGCCATGATAGATGATGAGGTTACCGTTAAAACCTTTTATAAAGAGGCCGACCATATAAGGCTCCAGCCGGAGAACGATTATATGGAGCCCATCATCGTTCGCGATGTAATAATCCTGGGCAAGGTTGTCGGTGTATACAGAAAGCTTTAGAATAAAAAGAGCAGCATTAGGCTAATGCTGCTCTTTTTTTATTTCATCACTGTATTCGCCGTCGTTAATTATGCCCTCGGTAAGCACCTTACAAATATTGGACGTGATGCTGACCTGAATAACAAGGTCCATCATTCTTTTTTCGGAATCCAGCTTCAAAATAGGTTCGGCCACACTGTTAACATGCTCGGAAACATACGCAAACGCTTTTCGTTGATTTTCGACAAAAGCGGAATATATCTTTTTCACCTCATCCGCTTCTATTTCAAGCGGTATAATCTTTTTGATTGTTTCCATGTTAAGAGTTTGCTTAAGAAAACATATTATTATAAGATAGGACAGATGAATTTTCGAATAGCGTTTTTTTATCGGCGCCGGCATAATTCCCAGCTTAACATAATTATTTATCATTGCCTG
>CAZRUB010000136.1:0-1670 GCA_964603185.1 uncultured Ruminococcus sp. | reverse complement strand
TTTTCCCTCTCCCAGAAAGAGAAGATATTTCCCCAAAAGCGTTATGACCTGATCCATGTAAAGCTCAATCTCCGGAAGCTCATCCCACTCGGGAAGTGCGCTTTCTTCCAAACTTTTATCCCATTTTTCTATCGAATTTTCCACTCTTTTTTTATCAAGCTTCATTTTATCCGCTCCCCTTTCAGTCACAGCTTATTTTAATTTTGTGTCTTCATCCCGTTCCCCTTGCACTCCGATAATATATTATATAACAAAAATTACTTGTTGTCAAATCAAATTCTTCTTGACAAAATACAGCTTATGATGTAATATAGTATTATATACCAGATATAATACTTTTGTATATTTTGTTTTGAGGAGAATTCTATGTCTACGATAAAAAAATATTTAAAAGCTTGTTGTGAAAAATTCAAGGAAAACATCGCCTTCACCGTAAAAGAAGGCTCATCAAAGTGTGACATAAGCTATGCCCGTCTTTATGATGAGGTTTCCTCGCTTTCCTCATGGCTTTCCGCCTATTCCGGCGAAAAAGTCATCGTCAGCGGAAAAAACTCCTACAATTGGGCTCTTTGTGCGCTTTCCGTTCTTTGCTCAAGCGCTGTGCTGGTTCCTGTTGACGCCGCTCTGCCGGACGCTGAATTTTCGCGTATTGCCGCGCGAAGCAACGCCGCACTCATCATATATTCCGACGAGATAGCCGAAAAGGCCGAATCGCTTGACATTCCCGAAAAGCTTGCAATGAGCCGCCTTTTCACCGTTATGACGGAACGCCCCATGAGCTCCGACGAAAAGAATCCCGACTCTATGAGCATTTTGATGTTCACATCCGGCACCACCTCCGCCTCCAAGGCAGTTATGCTTTCGGATAAAAACATCCTTGCCGACATTAACGCCATGCACCAATCCCACCGCTTCCTGCCTACGGATGTTAATCTTGCTCTATTGCCGTATTATCATGCCTTCGGCCTGGTATCAATGCTACTTTTTTTAGGCTACGGTATGCGCTCGGTCTATGCCAAGGGCTTAAGGGTCAAGGCGGCATTGAATGAATATAACGTCACGGTTTTCGTCGGAGTCCCTCTGATTCTGGACAAAATCAGAGGGACTGCTCAGTCCGCAATATTAAAAAGCGGAAAAAAACGGCTTTTTAACGCGCTATGCACCGTTTCTCGCTTTTTTCTCAAGCTCGGAATCGATGCAAGGAGGCTTCTTTTTTCCTCCGTCCGAAAAAAAATCGGTTCGCTCCGTCTTGTAATCAGCGGTGCTGCTCCCCTTTCTGAGGACACAATTAAGTTTTTCGACACAATAGGCATCACACTTATCCAGGGCTACGGAATGACCGAGGCATCGCCGGTCATCACCGCTGAGCGCGAAAACGACAGGCGATTGGGCTCTGTCGGCAAGCCGCTTCCGGGCTTTTCGGTTAAAATCGATTCTCCCGGCGAGGACGGCGTCGGCGAAATTCTGACCAAGGGCGACAACATCATGCTCGGTTATATGGGTGAGGAAAATCAGCCCTTTGTCGACGGCTATCTGAAAACCGGCGACCTTGGCTTTATCGACGAGGACGGCTTCCTTTTCATACGCGGAAGATCCAAAAATGTTATTGTACTGAAAAACGGCAAAAACGTTTACCCGGAGGAGCTTGAAGCGTTGGTCGGCAACATCAC
>CAZRUB010000135.1:0-4364 GCA_964603185.1 uncultured Ruminococcus sp. | reverse complement strand
GACTCAAGATGAACGGAAATTTCGCCGCGCTGAGTGCGAAATGCCGTGCCTTTTACGCCGATGATATCGCCGATATCAAGCTTTTTGAATTTTTTATAGGCTTCCTCGCCCATATCGTCCCTTTTCGCATAGAGCTGAATTTTTCCCGAAAGATCATGCAAATCGCAGAAGGAAACCTTGCCCATGCCGCGCTTGGACATAAGACGACCGGCGAGGGTGACGGTTTTGCCTTCCGTTGCTTCAAAGTTTTCGGTTATATCCGAGGCCTTTGTATCTCTTTCGAATTTCGTTATTTCAAAGGGATTTTCGCCGGCTTCCACAAGCTCTGAAAGCTTTTCCCTTCTGACCTTCATGACTTCGTTAATGTCCTCGGTTTTAACCTCGTTATTTATAGCTTCCTGTGACATAGTATTCCTCCAATAAATTTTAATTATATATTATTATACATCAAATGCTCAACTATTTCAAGTAAATTTTGCCAGCTCCTCCGAAGAGGCCTCCCATTCCTCGTAAAGCTCGGAAAGGCAAGCTTCGGCCTCCTCCTTTTCGGTGTGCCATGCCATTGCTTTTTGGATATCGGCGGCTTCGGGGGAGAATAAAAGCTTATTGAGCTCGGCGATTTTTTCCTCCGCTTCCGCGATTTTTTCCTCTGCGCGCTTTAATCGGGAAGCGGCTTTTCTTTTGGCCGCCTCTTCCTCTTTTTTTCTTCGGTAATCCTCGCCGCCGCTTTTTTTGACCTCGCATTCGGGCGCCGGAGCGGAAACGGAGGATTTTTCAAGGAAATAATCGTAGTTTCCGTTATAAAGCGAAAGCTTTCCGCTTTCCATTTTATAGATTTTGTCGGCAAGAGCATTGATAAAATATCGGTCGTGCGACACCGCCAAAATTGTGCCGGGATAGCTTTTTAACGCATCCTCCAAGGCCTCCTTAGAGAAAATGTCCAGATGATTCGTGGGCTCGTCCAATATAAGAAAATTGGACTCGGAAAGCATGATTTTGCATAAAAGAACCCGTGCTTTTTCACCTCCGGACAGGGAGGATATAAGCTTAAAACAGTCCTCGCCCTTAAATAAAAAGGCGGCGAGAGCGCTTCTTACTGACGTTCTGTCCATTTTTGGGTAAGCGTCGGCAATTTCATCAAACACTGTTTTTGCTTCGGAAAGGCTTGCGTGCTGCTGCTCGTAATACGCGGTATAAATTCCGTTTCCGATTTTTATAAAGCCTGAATCAGCCTTTTCCTTGCCGAGGAGCATTTTAAGAAGCGTTGTTTTTCCACAGCCGTTATCGCCCAGAAGAAAAACGCGCTCACCCTTATAAATGTTCATGTCCGCATCGGATAAAATAACCTTGCTTCCGAATGTCTTTTTTAATGAAAGCGCGGTTAAAACCTCGTTTGCGCCGCCGTCCTTCGCAGTGAATGAAAAATTGATTGCTTTTTCGGCTTCTTCCGGTGTTTCCATGCTTGCGGCAATTCGGTTAATCATTTTCTGCTTGCTTTCGGCGGTTTTTATGTTGCGCTCGCGGTTCCATTGCTTTTGCTGAGCTATAATGCCTTCGATACGGTGGATTTCTTTTTTCTTAAGCTCGTAAGCTTTAAGTGCCGCGGCATCGTCGGCCTCCTTCTTCTTTATAAATTCGGAGTAGCTTCCCGTATATGACGTTATCCGCCCCGAAGAAATTCCGAGCGTTACGTTGGTGGTTCTGTCAAGAAAATAGCGATCGTGGGAGATTACGATATACGAGCCCCTGTAGCCGGAAAGATAGCCCTCCAGCCAGCGAATCGAGCTCATATCAAGATGGTTTGTGGGCTCATCCAATAAAAGGAGCTTGTGATCGCTCAAAAGAAGGCGGGCAAGCATTACCCTTGTTTTTTCGCCGCCCGAAAGCGAGGAAAAACGGCGAGAAAAATCCTCTTCCTTAAAGCCGAGTCCTATGAGCGCGCCGCGCGCACGACTTTTATATAAAAAGCCGCCCTCATTTTCGTATTCGCGCATTAATGCATCTTGGCGGCGGATTAACTGCTCTGTCGGTTCTTTTTCGAGCCTTAAGCGGATTTCCTCAAGTGCTTTTTCCTTTTCGGCAAGGTGAGAAAAAACCTCCGCTACCTCTTCATATACGTTTTTTTCGGAATTATATTCGATGTTTTGCTTCATGTAACCGACGGACACGGACGGGCTTATAAAAATATCGCCCTCGTCCAACTGCATTTCGCCGGTAATGATTTTAAAAAGCGAGGTTTTTCCGGAGCCGTTGGCGCCGACAAGACCGCATCGCTGCCCCTCGTCCACATGAAAATTCAAATTATCGTAAAGGCGGCTTTCGCCGAAATATTTTTTGCCGCCGCGTACATTTAAAAGAACCATCTTAAAAATCAAAACCTTTCTTACCGATATATTTTATCAGTATATGCCGAAGATGTCAATAAAAACTTGATTTTCCGAAGGTTTTGTGTTATATTGAAATAATAGAAAAAGAGGTGAGATTTTTGACGGAAAGAGAAAATATAATAGCCGGAAGAAATCCGGTGACGGAAGCGATAAAGGCCGGAAGAACAATCGACAAAATATATGTAAAAAGCGGCGACAAGGCTTTGGGAAGGATTATTGCCCTGGCAAAGGAAAATAAAATTCCCGTCGCAACGGTGAGTCTTGAACGCTTGAACGAATTGTGTCCGACCGGGCATCAGGGCATTGTTGCCCGATGCGCCGCAAAAGAATACAGCACCGTTGAAGAAATCTTGGATTACGCGAAGGAAAAGGGAGAGCACCCGTTTATTGTGATTTGCGACAGGATAACAGACCCGCACAATCTCGGCGCTATCATAAGAAGCGCAAATGCGGCGGGAGCTCACGGAGTTATTACAGCGCGCCATGAGGCGGCGGGCCTTTCGCAGGTTGTGGATAAAACAAGCGCGGGCGCGCTTGAATATACACGTGTTGCGAAGGTGACAAACATCACGAAAACAATTAATGAGCTTAAAAAAGCGGGGCTTTGGATTGCCGGAGCGGCAATGGAGGGAACCGCCATGTACGATGCCGACCTTACAGGGCCTCTGGCGCTTGTTATAGGGAACGAGGGAGAGGGGCTTGCCCGTCTTGTTTCGGAAAGCTGTGACTTTTTGGTGTCAATCCCGATGTACGGCGAAACGGAATCACTCAATGCTTCATGCGCGGCGGCGGTTCTGCTTTACGAGGCGGTGCGTCGCAGGCATTAATCGTGCACAATTAAAGCGGTAAGCGTGCGGGATATTTATTACTTTTTACTCTGGAAATTTAAGGACAAAGGTAATATAATTAATTATGAAAACTATTAAAAAGGGGCGGATGAATTATGAGAGCGGTTGTAACCGTAATCGGACAGGACAAGGTCGGCATAATTGCGGCGGTCAGTGCGTTTTTGGCACAACATTGCGTGAATATTTTGGATATATCTCAAACAATCATGGCGGACACATTTACAATGATAATGATGGTCGATACGGAAAAATGCGATTTATCATACGGCGAGTTCGCCGAAAAGCTTTCTCTTGTAGGGGAAGAATGCGGCGTTTCGGCATCGGTTCAGAGTGAAAAAATTTTCAATTCCATGCACCGAATATAATAAGATAAAGGAGATTTTGAGCTATGCTTACACCGTTTGAAATAGGCGAAACTCTGAACATGATAAAAAAGGAGCATTTGGATGTCCGCACGGTAACCATGGGCATATCGCTTTTGGACTGTATGGAAAGTGATGCAAAATCAACATGCACAAAGGTTTACGATAAAATAACAAGGAGAGCCGAAAAGCTTGTTAAGGTCGGCGAGGAAATAGAAGCTGAGCTTGGCGTGCCGATAATAAACAAGCGCATTTCGGTTACACCGGCTTCGATAATTGCTTCTGCGTGCGGTGAGCCTTTATCTGTTGCAAGAGCGCTTGACAAAGCAGGAAAGGCGGTCGGCGTTAACTTTATAGGCGGATATTCCGCCCTTGTGCAAAAAGGATGCACAAGAGCGGACGAGCTCTTTTTGGATTCAATTCCCGAGGCACTTTCCGAAACCGATATTTTATGCTCTTCCGTTGCGGTCGCGTCGACCAAAGCGGGAATCAATATGGACGCGGTTGCGAAAATGGGACATATTATTAAAAAAACCGCGGAGCTGACAAAGGACTCGGGCGGCTTCGGTTGTGCAAAATTGGTTGTTTTTTCGAACCCTGTGGAGGACAACCCTTTCATGGCCGGTGCGTTTCACGGCATTTCCGAGCCGGAGTGCGCCATAAATGTCGGAGTTTCGGGTCCCGGCGTGGTAAAGTGCGTGCTTGATAAAATGGAAGGTGCGCCCTTTGATGAGGTTGCGGAGGCTATAAAGAAAACCGCCTTCAAG
>CAZRUB010000134.1:0-4436 GCA_964603185.1 uncultured Ruminococcus sp. | reverse complement strand
GATAGACAAAATCGATTTAAATATGATTTCTTATCTCATATTGAACGAAGTGGAAGCCAAAGCAATTTCCGGATGCCCAACCTGCAAAGAGGGGCTGGCGTATATAAAAAATAAGTATAAAAATCTTAAAATCATGCTTACCTTGGGAGCTAAGGGATGTATTTATGCGGATGATACGCACGAAATATACCAACCGGCATTTGCGGTCGAAGCGGTAGATACAACGGCTGCCGGCGATACCTTTACAGGTTATTTTATCGCCGAGCTTTCCGGGGGGACTGATTACGGGAGCATACTCAAAATCGCATCCGCCGCCTCTGCCCTTGCGGTTTCGAGAAAGGGTGCAACACCGTCCGTTCCCGATAAATGTGAGGTCTTGTCGGCCCTCAAGGCTTTTAAGGAAAACCGACCGGACAACAAATCGAATGACCTGCAAAAAAGAATAGAAGCATATATTGAGCAAAATATAAAAAGCGCCAAGCTTGAGGAGCTGTCAAAAATACTCGGATATTCCGCGGTTTATACGGGAAAGCTGGTAAAGCAAACGACAGGTATGACTTTTTCCAAAGCGCTTCAGTCGAAAAGATGTGATATTGCCGCCCAAAAGCTCAGAGCCACGGATTTACCGATAGAGCGTATTATATCGGATATCGGCTATGAAAACGAAAGCTTTTTCAGAAAAATATTCAAAGATAAATACGGTAAAAATCCCATGGAATACCGAAAGGATAGGTAAAAACACATGACAAACGAGGAGCGTTGTCAAAAAATCCCGTCAGATGACGGGATTTTTGCATACCTATCTGTAAGGAGCAAAGCATTGACATATTTGCGCTCAGGTGATATAATAATCGGTGTGTGGATATGTTGATTTATTCACGAGGTTGATTTGACAGGAGGATTAAAAATTGAATTTCGACAAGCCGATTCCCAAAATCGATTTTACGGTGCCGAAGGTTTCGTTCCGAAAGGTTAATGAGCGTTTGGTGGATATAAGCTTATATAACAACGGCAAAATCACTGTTGAGCCCATGTAC
This sequence comes from uncultured Ruminococcus sp., assembly GCA_964603185.1. Taxonomy (GTDB): domain Bacteria; phylum Bacillota; class Clostridia; order CAKSNL01; family HGM11501; genus HGM11501. The sequence goes on along the minus strand of CAZRUB010000134.1, from coordinate 3,399 downwards.
TTCAAGCAAGGAATCAAGGGCGCGAGCAATAAGTGCTTGGTAAGAGAAGCAGTGGCCAAAATGCTGTGTGAGGCTTCGGAAAAATTACCCGACGGGATGGGCTTGAAGATTTTTGACGGCTGGAGGCCCTTCGAGGTTCAGAAGTATTTGTTTGACGGTTATCGTGATACAGTCCGAAAGCAAAACCCCGATTTGACGGACAGCGAAATAGATTTGATGACGCAACAATTTGTTTCGCTCCCTAAAAAGGATGAATTCGATGCACCGGTTCACTCCTCCGGGGGGCGGTGGATTTAACGCTTACAAACGCCGACGGAGCGGAATTATACATGGGGACGGAGTTTGATTTCTTCGGTGAGCGGGCGAACACCGCTTATTATGAGGACAATGCGTCGGACGCCGATTCCGAGGCGCGAAAAAACCGCAGGATTTTATATAACCTTATGATTGACACCGGCTTTACAAACCTTCCGTCGGAGTGGTGGCATTTCGATTACGGTGACAAGCTTTGGGCTTATTATACCGGCAACGAGGGCTTGTATACGGGGATATTCGAGGAGGAGAGAGCATGAAAAACAAAAACACTCGCAAAAGCTTAAAAACGGCAACAATAATGCTGGCGGCCGTGACAACGATTGTTTGGATGCTGATGCTTGCAATCAAATTTTTTGTCAGCGGAATGAAGCCGGATGAGTTGTTCGATGATATTATGTCAAACATATTGGGCATTTTACCGCCGATAATTATTTTTAATTTCGCTTACGAATATTTAACAAAGGATTATATGACGGATGAAATCTCGGAGGAAATAACCCAAACCTTGATGAGCAATCCGCGTGCACTCGGAGCCTTTGATAATGATATTAAAAGAAATTTCATTAAATCAACGATTTCTTCGTTGGTCGGAACGGATAAAATCGATGCTGTTTACGGAGCGATAGAGCCGTATCTTACGTATAAGCACAATATACGCTCGGCGTTTGAATATTTTATAGAGATACGCAATTACAGCCGAAATGACCGGGAGGCCGATGAAGGCGGCGCGGCAGAGTTTGATCCGAATTTATATTATAAGGTTAAGGAGAAAATTTCATATCGTAAGGTAATCTGCGACGACGTTTATCGCGGCAATGTTCACCAGCTTGAGCACGCTGGACAATGAGCTGAAAAATCAAAATTTTATATTCAGAGAGAATTTATGTATCGCACCGGAGGAGATGCAAAAGCTGTCAAAAATGACGGATGAAGAAAAACGGAAGTTTGTTTCCGAGGTTATGAAGCTCAGCGTTTTTATAAATCAAGCGAAAGCGTCGATAACAGGTAGCATAATTGATGAAAGCGGTATTTTCGTCGAGTTTAAAACCGCGGAGAGCCTCGCGGAGCGTCGGGAAATTGAGCTGAGTATAGGATTTTATATGCCCCAGCTGAAGAAAAACTGTGAATTTTTGGTTTCCGTAACCGAGCCTACGTATGAGCCCAAAATCAACTTGGTTTATGATGAAAATACGATGAATGTGCGTACATATCCGTTTCTTAACGAGGAATCGAATTTGTTGGAGAGGGCGCTTCAAATGCCCGGAGAGGTATCGATATGCCCGAAGGGGTGGATTTACCCCGTTAAAGGTGTTGTTTTTATCGTGGATCAAAAGCAGTGATATAACCTTTTCAAAATATCGATTAATCACCGTTTACCGATAGGGAGAGGAGAAAATGGATTCTGTAATTTACAAGCCTTTAGCCGAATTTGAGGATAAAATCCGCGATCGTCATGCGGAAAAAACGATGGCTTTTTTCGAAGCCGTTGTCGAAAGCTCCGGTGTGAACGCGGATGAAAACAGAAAAACCGTTAACGACTACAATACATACAGGCAAAGCTCGGCAACGCTTAAAAAAAAGCTGAACAAATGGCGAGTGCTTCGCGTTTTGATGATAATTTCCATTGTGCTTATAGCGCCCGTTATATTAAAAATCACCCCGAAGATACGGGCCTTGAGAGAGGAGCTTGCCTCCGCCGATGTCAAAGCGAATGAGCTTTTGAATTCGGCGTATGAGCAGATGAGGCCGCTCACCAAGCTTTTCACGCGGCAGGATTCCCTTAATATAATTCACGAGGTAATTCCCGCTCTGTCCTTTGATACGTGCTTTTCGGCGGAAAAAGAAGCGGACATGAAAATCAATTACGATTTTGCCGGAAATGCAAACGTTAACGAATCCACCGTGGATTTGCTTGCCGGAGCTTATAACGAAAATCCGTTTTTGTTTGAAAACAAAAAAATACATACTATGGGAACGGAAACCTATCACGGATACAAAACCGTTTCGTGGACGGAGCGCTATCGCGCGTCCGACGGAAAAATGAGGCAAAGAACCAGAACGCAGACCTTGCATGCCTCGGTTGTTAAGCCGAAGCCCTATTACAGAACACAAGCCGTTTTGCATTACGGCTCCCAGGCGGGGTCGGAGCTTTCGTTCAGCCGCGACGCTTCGGGACTTAACAGGCTTAGCGAAAAAGCGCTTGAAAAGCACGTTAAACGCGGAGAGAAGAAGCTTAAAAAGCGTACTGACCGGGCGATAAAGCAAAACGAAGCCTTCACGAGTATGGCGAATACGGATTTTGAAGTGCTTTTTGACGCACTTGACAGGACAAATGAGGTTCAATTTCGCGCATTGTTCACACCGCTGGCGCAAACAAACACGGTAGATCTGATTTTGTCCGATGCGGGCTTCGGCGATGATTTTGATTTTTTCAAGACGAAGCGAATGAATACGATCGTTTCCAAGCACAGTCAGGGGCGAGGGCTTGTTTTAACGCCTGAGGAATATGCCTCATATTCGTTTGATATCATAAAAGAAAATTTCACAAGGAAAAACGCGGAATTTTTCAAAGCGATATATTTTGATTTTGCGCCGCTTTTGGCAATTCCGGCATACCAGGAGCGCCCGGTTCATTCGCTCAAGCCGATACCGGAGAGCTCGCAGCGCTTCTCGCTTAACGAGGATGAGGCGCTTGCCAATGCGCTGGATTCGAAATACACCGTGCATCCTTCGTCAAAAACGGAGGCGATTATAAAGGCGGAGTTTTCGGAGGGCGGCTCTGACGGCGATGAAATTTCCGTTACGGCATATTCTTATGACATCGAAAAGAGAGTTGAGGTCGTTCCCGTTATGGCCGGGGACGGAAAATATCACAATGTTCCGGTAGAGTGGGACGAATATTTGCCGCTGGAGGCGAAAAACAAATTTTATGTCAAAATGCACGGTTCCGACGCTATGGCGAGCAGAAACGGCATAGGCATATATAATAAAAATTAAGAAAAGGGGAAATGAAGATGGCAAACCAATTGGATGAGCTTAATCCGCAGATCATGGAGGAAGGACTGGATACCAACGTTATAGCCA
>CAZRUB010000133.1:514-4444 GCA_964603185.1 uncultured Ruminococcus sp. | reverse complement strand
GCTATCGATGCATTGAAGCTTGCACGGGAAAATATCGGACTAAAATACGCAAAAGGAATAAGAGCTGAGTTTTCCTCTCTGTGCGAGGAGCTTTCGGCGCCTGACGGCGCATTTATAAACGCTGATTTTTCCGTTTCGATACACGGCGGCTCCGAAATCCACCCAATCAATGCCTGCAGCAGCGGTGAAAAGGACGTGCTTTACATTGCTTTGAGATTTGCTCTTATCAAAGCAATGTATAAAGCAGAGCTTCCGCCGATTGTTTTGGATGATCCGTTAGTCAGCCTTGACTCAGAAAAGCAAAAGGGCGCGAAATCGCTTATTTCGAGGTTTGCGACGGATTATCAAATTTTATATTTTACGTGTGATGACGGAAGAGCGGAATTTTAAAAAGGAGGAGATTATTTTGAAAATTACATTTCTCGATGCGGCAACCTTGGGCGAGGATATTTCGCTTGCACCGATAGAAAGCCTGGGGCTTTGCGATATAAACAAGAATACACCGCAGGATAAAATTTCACAAAAAATAAAAAATTCCGAGGTTGTGATCGTTAACAAGCTTAAGCTAAACGAGGAAAGCCTCTGCGGCGCCGACAAGCTTAAGCTCATATGCGTTACGGCAACAGGATATGACAATATCGATGTTGAGTATTGCAGAAAAAAGGGGATAGGGGTTTGTAATGTAGAGGGCTATTCCTCGCACTCGGTGGCACAGGTAACCGCGGCAATGGTTCTTCAGCTTGCAACACATATGAGTGAATATACACGGTTTGTAATAAGCGGAGAATACACCGAAAGCAAGGTTGCAAACAGGCTTTCGCCGGTATTTCACGAGCTTTACGGCAAAAATTGGGGAATAATCGGTTACGGAAATATAGGCAGGGAGGTGGGAAAAATAGCGGAAGCCTTGGGATGCCGCGTTTTACCCTTCCGAAAAACAAAAACAAGCGAAACCGTAACCCTTGATTATCTTCTTGAAAATTCCGATATTATTACCGTTCACACCCCGCTCAACGATGAAACACGTTTTCTTATCGGCGAAAGGGAGCTTTCGTTAATGAAAAAGGACGCAATATTGGTTAATACCGCGCGCGGCGCGGTTCTTAACGAGGAAGCGGTTTCAAAAGCGGTTTTAGCCGGTGAAATCGGCGCCTTCGGAACGGATGTATATTCACCGGAGCCCTTTGGGGAGGACCATCCCATGAATCTTATAAAGGAATTGCCCAACGTATGCTTAACGCCGCATATGGCCTGGGGCGCATTCGAGGCTCGTTCGCGTTGCATTGCCGAAATCGCGGAGAATATTAAGGCCTTCGTAAACGGCGGAGCAAGAAACAGGGTGGATATCATAAAAAGATAGCAAAAAAATAGGGAGAGCGATCCCTATTTTTTTCTTTTAAATATTTTATACTTGGTACATGGTCTGCCTCCGGTTTCGTAATCCACATCGGCAATAACGGTACCCATGTTGGATAAATGCGACATGTATCTTCTTACTGTGACAGATGTCAGACCTACTTTTTCGGCTATATCATCACAGGTCATCCACTTTTCGCCATTCTGCTCAAGATACTCAATTATCATGTGCAGCGTCTTTTCGTTTATTCCCTTAGGGAAAATATCATCACTGCTTTTTTTGCGAATTAAAAAATCAATATTTTTCTGATTGATTTTCCCGGGCTCCTTAAACGCAGATGACTGGGCAATGAATTTATCCAAGGCTATTTTGAAACGTTCAAAGGTAAAAGGCTTTACCAAATAATCAACAACCCCGAGATGCATTCCTTCCTTCAAATTCTCCATTTCATCTGCGGCGGTAACCATTATAACATCTGCTTCGATTTGACACCTTCTTATTTCCCGAAGCATTTCAAAGCCGTTTAAGTAAGGCATAAACACATCCAATATAATTAAATCTGCACTGTTATTTTCCATATATTCCAGTGCGCTTTTTCCGTCACCGCACTTATGAATAACCGTAAATTCACCGTGTCTGTTTACAAATTGCTCATTTATCATTGAAACCATCGGATCATCTTCGACAATTAATACTTTATACATAGCGCGCCTCCGTATATTATTTCGTAAATTTAACAGTAAAAGCAGAACCTACGTTTTCTTCCGATTTTGCATATATTGCTCCTCCGAGGCTCTCCACAGTTTCTTTCACACGGAAAAGCCCTGTACCTCTCTCGGTTCCTTTGGTAGAAAATCCGTTTTCAAAAATGTGTTCCATGTTTTCCCGGCTTATTCCGGAGCCTGTATCTTCAACCGTTATTAATACAGTATTCGTTTCGGAATAAATGCCAAATATAAGCTCCTTTGTTTTAATATCCGGAGCATTCATTGCATCGCAGGCGTTATCAATAAGATTTCCGATAACCGTTATGAGTACCTCGGAAGAAACGGAAAAATCCTTTTTTGAATAAAAACTTCCGTCTTTTAGCTTGAATTTTATATTAAGCTCTGAAGCACGGGCTGATTTTCCTATTAAAAGCGCGGCTACGGAAGGCTCATCGACAACAGACATGATTTTACTTATGGTTTCGCGTTGGACGATAGATATATTTTCGATATAGGATATCGCTTCGTCATACATTTCCATTTGAATCAGCCCTAAAATTACGTGAAGCTTATTTGTGAAATCATGATTATTCGCACGCATGGAATCAACCAAAAAACGTGTACCGGTTAAATCCTCCATTAGAGAAGTATATTCTTCACGGTCGTGCAAAATAGCCGCCGCTCCGACAATTTCGTTTTCATTTTTTATCGGTATACAGTCAATTAAAATGTTCGAATTTTCAAGTCCGTGACTGCGAATGTTAAATTTCTTTTCTCCGGTTTCGATAACCTTGTTTATAAGGGCTTCATTTAAAAAATCCGAAAAAGGCAGTGAAATAATTCGATTCGGAGCGTCAATACCCAGCATATTTGCCGCAGGCTGATTTACAAATTGTATAATTCCTTTCTTGTTCACGGCAACCAAGCCCTCGTTAAGTGATTCCAAAACATTGTCACGTATTTTGTACATTGCCGAAAAAACGTCCGGTTCATAGCCATTTAAACTTTTTCTTATGGAGCCTGAAAGTTCTGCGGATACGATAAGTTCAAAAAATATCGCAGCTAAAGTAATCAGTGCAAAAATCAAAAGAATACGGAATGTCTGGGCGTTAATGTTTGAAGTGAGTAAAATCGCCATGACAAAGCCTATATAATTTCCGCTTTTATCATAAACCGCCGCATAAGCACGTCTTTGAGGTCCGGATGGACCTGTTTCGTTTACTGTGTAATATGCTGACTGTGCCATTTTAAAATCAGGTAAACTGCCGTCGTAATGTGTGCCTATCAGACTGTGATTTGAATGATAAAGACGCAAATTATCCGAGTTTACAAGTGATATAACATCTATATTGTCAAGAGAAGCTTTCAGAGTATCCAAGTATTCGTTGAGTGACATATCCGGTAGGGCGGTTTGCTTCATTTTGTCAATTTCATTTAAAATAGGTGAGGTTGCTATTGATTCGGCTATGTTTTGAAGATTGCGGTCACGCTTTTGGTTTTCGAAGCTGATATTTATCATAGTCCCGGAAACACCCAAGAGGAGTGCAAGAGTTACAATCAGCGTCAACTGGGTGCAGAATATTTTTTTATTGATATCTTTTTTTGACAAGCTTTTTTTATTATTCATAAATACTCTACCTTCTTTTGAAATCATTATAGCACAGTATACTCGGCTTTTCAAGTTAACAAAAGGCTTTTGAAAGTAAAATAAATCGGATTTTTTTTGATTTACGTTTATATTTTACAAAAAATTGTCAAATTCAAGAGCATGTGTTAAGCTTATAGCAGAAACTAAAAGAAAAGGAGTTTTTTTATGAGTTCTGTATTTGAAGCAATTATGCTTGTGTGCTTCGGGTTATCCTGGCC
>CAZRUB010000133.1:0-504 GCA_964603185.1 uncultured Ruminococcus sp. | reverse complement strand
TGTGATTAAAGCATATAAAGCGGAAACAGCAAAAGCAACAAGCCTTCCGTTCATTATGCTTATATTGACGGGATATATAGCCGGCATATCCGCGAAGCTGATTCAAGGTGAGGTTAATTACGTGTTCGGAGTGTACATAGTTAATCTTGTAATCGTTACATTAAATGTGATGGTTTATTTCAGAAATGTATATTTGGATAAATGCAGAAAATAGGAGTGTGAAATTATGAATTATAAAAGGTTAAATGAATATGCCGACAACAACGGAACGGTGATTATGGGCGGAAAAAATGACAAAAATATACCTCTTTGTGAATTAAAACAGGCATTTTCGATAAATGAAAAGCTTTATAACCGAAGCTCAGATGATTTATCGGTAAGCAATGCAGTGAATTTTTACACTGATTTCGTATCAGAACTTTCACCTAAGTCAATATTTTTACATATAGGGGAGAACGATGAAAAAATGTTTTCAGATTCCCCGGATAAATTTACAGATGCTTA
>CAZRUB010000132.1:0-4458 GCA_964603185.1 uncultured Ruminococcus sp. | reverse complement strand
GAGCTCCGTTATTCGATTTTCGGAAATTTCCGCCATGCAGGTGCCGCGTCCGTTATTCATCGGGCATACACGCTGGCAAATATCACATCCGAAAATATAGCCGCTTTTCTTTATGATTTTTTCCTCGGAAGGGGTCAGACAACCCTTCTTTTGCGTTAAAAAGCTTGCGCAAAGCTCTTTTATAAAGCCGTTTTGAGTAAGCGCTCCTCCGGGACAGGCATCAATGCACTTTCCGCATTCGGCGCAGGCCGTAAACGACGGCTCGTTCGGCAAAAGAGAGAGGCTTGTCAGCGCATAGCCTATGAAAAACCATGAGCCGAGATTTTTGTTTATCAAAAGAGAGTTTTTGCCTTTTACGCCGAGGCCGCATTTTTGCGCAATCAAAATATCGTCGGGCGGGCCTATATCGGAAAAAAGCCTTGCGGCCGGGTCAAAATCCGCCATAAGAAGCCCAAGCTTTTCCCGAACAACATTATGATAATCCTTTCCGCGCGCATACATTGAAATACGGGATTTTTCGCCCTCCGCATAATAAGGAAACAGGCAGCATACCGCACTTTCTCCGTTATGGCGGCAAAAGCCGATTTCACTGATTCCCAGCGAGTGTGCCTTTTTTATTATTTCTCCTCTAAGCATTGAAGAACAATCCCCTCCCGTACGCCGTGATTGTTTAATATAATTTCGTTTGCACCGGTTGCTTTGATGAGTGCAGAGAACGGTGCCAGTCCGGCCGAGATAATATCCGCGCGATCGGCAAGGGCGCGGACTTTTGAAAGCTCATCCTCCGTCATATGAAAAATTTGACGGGAAAAAGCCAAAAATTTTGAGGAATCAAGCCTTTTGCCGTGAAAATTCATATTGTTAACGGCGAACAGGGCGCGAACAGAGCCGCCCAGCCCGATTACGGAGCTCGGCGACAGAGATTTTAAGAAGTCTATGCGCGAAAACTCGTCGGCAAAAAAATTTTCAAGGGCGTTACTGTCACGCCCGAGCTTGTCCGTCATTACAACCGCTCCGAAGGGAAGGCATATGTGCGACAGCATTTCGTTTTTGCTTGCCGCTATTATTTCAAGACTGCCGCCGCCCACATCCATAATCAGTGAGGTTGAATTTATAAACTCACGAGATGCATAAAAATCAGCCCGCGATTCCTCCTCGCCTGATAGGATTTTAATTTCCGTTCCGCATTCGGCTCTGACGCGGCTCACAAATTCGTCGGCGTTTTCGGCGCGGCGAAGCGCCTCGGTTGCAACCGCACATATTTTATCGCATTTCAAATTGTCGATGGTTCGGCGAAATTCGCAAAGCGCGGCCGAGGTGCGGTTCATCGGCTCGGATTTCAGCATGTTGTCCGAGGATAAGCCTTCCGAAAGGCGCACATATTTTCTTTCGTTGCAAAGCTCCGTAAGCTTGCCGTTTTCATGGAGGAAAACAGTCATTCGTACGGAATTGGAGCCTAAATCGATTACGGCTATTTTCAAAAAATCAGTCCCTTCGGAATATAATATCGGAATATAGTATTAAGGAGAAAAAATGGTATTGGAATATTGTCTTAACGAAATAGGGTGCACCGCGCCGGGAATACATATAAGAGAAGAGGAAGAGTCGCCTGTTATTACGCCGCTTGCGATGGCGTATGCGGGCGGTGAGCTTTATGCCTCGGCATATAAAGAAATCATCGGTAGGGTCGAAAAAAAACTTGAAGCCGCGGATGTGCTTTTTGATATATGCCGTGAGCTTGCGGAAAAAAGGGGGAAAACCCTCTCGCGTGCGGATGAAATACAGTGCTTTTCGGTTCCGCGATGTAGGGGCGGAAACGCCGTTCGCCTTTCGGGAAATGAGAGCGATGCGCTTTTTTCGGATATTGCATATCTTGTAACCCTCGGGCCGGTTTACGGAATTATTAATGACGGCAAGGTTGTTTCCCTTGCCGGTGCGGTTGACAGGGGTACGGTTTACGAGGCGCACATTGAAACGGCGCCGAGCTGCAGAAAAAAGGGGTTTGCGCATGAATGTCTGGCATCGCTTGCCGGCACACTCGATAAGCCGTTGATGTATCGCTGCCGCACAGAAAATAAAGCCTCCCTGGCAACGGTTCGTTCTCTTAAAGGAAGACTTTTGTGCCGCTATCGTGTTTTTACTGCCCGTCCGTAGCGGAGATTGTATCCAATTTATCTTTATATGATTGCATCGCCTGATAAAGCGACAGACGAAGGCCGTTTACTTTTTCACGCTCCTCCTTTAAGGAGGCTAAAGTATCGGCCTTTATTTTTTCCGCCTGCACCGCGGCGTCGGATAAAATTTTGGCCGCTTCCTTTTCCGCGGAAACTATTGCGGAGGCAACGTATTCCCGCTCCCGCTCGCCGTCCGAAAGGCGTGCGGAAAGCCTTGATATTTCCTCTTCAAGGGACGAAATCTTTTTTTCAAGCTCCGCCGACTTATCAAGCAGCTTGCCTTTTTCGGTTATAAGTGCAGCCTTATCTTTCTCATTTTCCTCGGAAAGCATTTCCAAAAGTGAATGAACGCTTTTTTTGGAATATCCTCCCATAAATGCCTTTTTCAATATTTTGTCCATTGTTAATCCTCCTTATATATTTCGCCTGTTATACTGCCGTCGGGCCTCGCTTTTTTTAATATTACGGGATAAATCCTTCCGACGGTAAGCCTTTCGGGAAGTAAGCATCGCACATAATTTTCGGTATAACCGTATGACAACCCGTTTTTTTCGTGCTCAATCAAAACCTCGGCGCGCATTCCTTCCAGCCCTTTGGCAAATTCAAAGGAAAGACGTTTGCCTTCTTCGATTAAGGCTTTTGCACGTATGCTTCTTGTTTTAACGGGAAGCTGCTCCATATCGGCGGCACGGGTGCCGCTGCGCTCGGAATACGGAAAAACGTGAAGCCGCGAAAACCGCGCTTTTTTTACAAACTCAACGGTTTCGGAAAATTCCTCCTCGGTTTCGCCGGGAAAGCCTGTTATAATATCGGTTGTTACGGCGGCGTTCGGCATCGCCGAACGGATTTTTTCGATAATGGCAAGAAATTCCTCGGCGGTGTAGCGGCGGTTCATTCTTTTAAGTGTTTCATTGCAGCCGGACTGCGCCGAAATGTGAAAGTGACGGCAAAGCCCCTTCAGTGAGGCGAGCCGTGCGATAAATTCATCCGTAAATGCCCGCGGATCAATAGAGCTTAGGCGTATCCGCCGCGGAGCGGCAAGCGATGAAATGCGCTCCAACAGGCTTATCAAATCGGTTTCCTTTGTATCTGTGCCGTAGCTGTAAACCTCTATTCCGGCCAGCACAATTTCGGAAAAGCCCTCCTCGGTAAGGCGCTTCGCTTCCCTTAAAATCGAAATTTCGTCGCGGCTTCTGACGCTCCCTCTGGTATAAGGGATTATGCAATAGGAGCAGAAGTTGTTGCAGCCGTCCTGAATTTTTATATAAGCTCGGCACCTGTCCGTTGAAGGCGGGGCGGCAAGCTCCTCAAATTCTCGGCTTTCGGAGGCATCGGTAACAATGCTTCCGCCCTCTGAGCTTAAGGCACGGGCAATAATTTCGCCGCGGTTTTTTGTTCCGCATATAAGGTCGGCTCCGGCCCTTTCGGCTTCCTTCGGGCTTGCCTGGGCAAAGCAACCGCATACGGCAATAAAAGCATCGGGATTAAGCCGTCTGGCCTTGTGTATGGCCTGCCGCGATTTCTTGTCGCCGGTGTTCGTGACGGAGCATGTATTAATAAGGTAGATATCCGCTTTCTCGTCAAAATCTCTTCGGATAAGACCTTCCTTTTCAAATAGCGTGGCAAGACAGTCCGACTCGTAGGCGTTTACTTTGCAGCCGAGCGTACACACCGCAAATGTTTTTTTGTTCATAATTTCTCCCGGTAAAACTCTTTTTTAATAATATATCATAAATTTATTGAAAATGGAAACCCAGAAAACAAGAGAAAACAGGAGAAAACAGGAGAAAACAAGAGATAGGAAAATACAAATTAAAAAAATGAAAAAAAGCTCTTGACAAGCTGAGAGAAAAGTATTACAATATCTAATGTTGAAAAAATTAACGGAGGTATTTTTATGAGCACATATCTTGAAAAAAGCACAGCCGTTGAGAGAAAGTGGTATATTATCGATGCAGCGGGCAAGCCCCTCGGCCGCACGGCCGCTCTTGCCGCAAGTATTTTAAGAGGAAAAATAAAGCCCACCTTCACTCCCAACGTTGACTGCGGCGATCATGTAATCATCATTAACTGCAAGGACGCGGTTCTTACGGGTAAGAAAATGGATCAGAAAATCTACAGAAGACATTCCGGCTATGTCGGCGGTCTTAAAGAAACTCAGGCTAAGATCATGATGGCGGTAAAGCCTGAGCATGCAATGTATCTTGCCGTTAAGGGCATGCTTCCCCACAACACCCTGGGTGCAAATGAGCTTGCGAGATTAAGGGTGTATAAGGATGCTGAC
>CAZRUB010000131.1:0-4640 GCA_964603185.1 uncultured Ruminococcus sp. | reverse complement strand
AAAGCAACGCTTTTTTATATGTTTCCGCCAATTCATTATCGTATGTATTGAAGCCTTCGGAAAAAGAATTGTAGCTCCCTTTGGAATCAATAACAAATTTTGTGAATTTTGAATAATCTTCGTATAATTCCTTAATTGCAGAATACAATTTGTTATATTTTCGAGGCGGATTTTTTAATTTTTTCATCAAGAGCATAACTTCGCTTCGATTTTCCGATATATCCGAAATTTTTTTGTTAAATGATTCATCGGCATACAAGTTTGAAAGCGCATTGTTAAAATCCTCTACAAATTTACCGTTTCGCATAGTAAATTTATCGGTTGATTCGTTTTTTCGTTTTTGTATTGAGTTTCCCTAAACAGCAATAATAGTGTTGCCGGCATTTTCTGCGTTTGCTGCTCCGTCAGCCATTGCTACAACTACATTTTTTGCATTTTCATAATATTCATTTGATTGAATTTTACTGTTTAAAACAAAGATTACAGATAGAATTGCAAATACCGCAATAATGACCGAAATTATGAAATTTTTGTTTTTTCGCGGTTTTGGGCAACCACAGATGGGGCAGGCGGAAAGACTGTCGAAATATTCTTGTTTACAATCTTCGCAGATTACTTTTTTATATGCTGTATTTATATGTCGTAACTCGCAATTACAATTAGGGCAAGATGTTGCTTTATCGCTTACTTCATTATTGCAATTAGCGTCCGTAGGGAACGGCGACCTCGACGTTCCGTTTTTTGTTTTTAAAACAATTACGAATTCCTCGGCTTACTGCGGCTGCTTGCCGATATAGGCGAGGATTCCGCCGTCGACGTATAAAACGTGACCGTTAACGAAATCGGATGCGTCACTTGCCAAAAATACCGCCGGCCCCATAAGGTCATCCGTGGTGCCCCAGCGTGCGGCGGGGGTTTTGGAAACGATGAAGCTGTCAAAGGGGTGACGGCTTCCGTCCGCTTGCCTTTCGCGAAGCGGAGCGGTCTGAGGTGTTGCGATATAGCCCGGGCCGATGCCGTTGCACTGGATGTTATATTCGCCGTACTCCGAGCAGATGTTTCGCGTAAGCATTTTAAGGCCGCCCTTTGCGGCCGCATAAGCGGAAACGGTTTCGCGTCCCAGTTCCGACATCATGGAGCAGATGTTTATTATTTTGCCGTGCCCCTTTTTAATCATTCCGGGGATGACCGCCTTCGAAACAATGAAGGGGGCGTTTAAATCAACGTCAATCACTTTGCGGAAATCCTCGGCGGACATTTCGGTCATGGGAATACGCTTGATGATTCCCGCGTTGTTGACCAGAATATCGATAACGCCGACCTCCGCTTCGATTTTCTTGACAAGTTCATTCACGGCGGCCTCATCCGTTACGTCGCAGACGTAGCCGGTGGCGTCGATTCCGAGCTCGGCGTAGGCCTTTAAGCCCTTTTTCACGAGCTCTGAGTTAATATCGTTAAAAACGATTTTCGCACCTGCGGATGCATAGGCAGAGGCAATCGCAAAGCCTATTCCGTAGGATGCACCGGTTACAAGGGCAAGCTTGCCCTCAAGAGAAAATTTAGAAAGTATGCTTTCCATATGCTTTTATCCTCCCGACAGTTTATTTTAAGCTTTTTGTTTCGATGTGATCCATATCGGTAAATTCCTGATTTTCGCCGCACATAGCCCATATGAAGGAATATGCCCTTGTGCCGACGCCGGAATGAATCGACCAGGAGGGGGAGATGACCGCCTCCTCGTTATGCATGATTATGTGGCGCGTTTCTTCCGGCTCACCCATCATGTGAAAAACAACATCGTCCTCGGCCATGTCCAAATAAAGATAAACCTCCATCCTTCTGTCATGGGTATGGCAGGGCATGGTGTTCCAGTTGGAACCCGCCTCCAGTTGAGTAAGGCCCATGGAAAGCTTGCAGCTTTTCATAACGTCCGGGTGGATGTATTGGTTGATAACGCGCTTGTTGCATTCATCAAAGCTTCCGCAGGGCACCTTCTTAGCCTTCGATATATCGATTTTCACGATAGGATAGCTTGTGTGTGCGGGGCAGGAGGAAACGTAAAATTTCGGGGGATTTTCGGGATTTACGCATTTGAACGTGATTTCCCTGTTTCCCATGCCGATGTATATTCCGTCGCGGGGATTTAAGTGATATTCCGTGCCGTCAACTGTGATGATTCCCTCGCCGCCGATGTTGATGCAACCCATTTCGCGGCGCTGGAGAAAATAGTCCGCCGCAAGCTCCTTCCCGGCCTCCAGGCGAAGCTCGGCACAGACGGGCATAAAGCCCGCGGTTATTATGCGGTCAATGTGGCTGTAGACCATTCTCGCATTATCCTTTGTGAAAAGGCCTGCGATGTGAAATTCCTCTCTTAAGCGTTCTGTTGTGTAGTGCTTAACGTCCTTGGGATTGGATGCGTTTCTGACTTCCATTTTTTCAAACTCCTTTTTAATATATTTTCCGATAACCTCTATTTGCGAAAGGGCCGCCCACGAAAGGGGAAAGGCCGCCTGGCGAAAATCCGTCAGGGTTACGGTTCTTGTTATTTTGCGCTTTTCAAGCTTTAAGGACTGCCCGCCTGCGGTTTCTTCAAGGTGCGCGGGGATTTTTTCGCCGTCCGAGAAAAGCACGTTTAATGCCTTCCAATATGTATCGTGCGGAAAATCCGCCCTTAGGTAAAAGATGATTTCGCCGATTTCGACATCGCGGCCGAAATCAAGCGTGTAGGTTAAATCCTCCCTTGCGCCGCCGGCCCAGGAGTGATAGGGATATTCCCCGTGCGAGGTGTTGCATATAACGCCGTCAATTGCGTTTCGCGCCTTGAAAACCGCGTCGCCACGGGTGACAAAGCTCGCCTCTGCATGTGGGAAGCAATTTTTCGCATCCTCCGAATCCAGACTGTTTAAGGCGATGCTTCTTTCGCCGTAGGCTTCATCCTCCGAGGCCTCGCTTATCTTAATGCGGTGAGACGGCCCCTCCCACGAAGCGCGGTCATAGGCATTCAGCGCGGTGCCGCACGGAACCCTAAAGGTAAGCTCCCTTTCGGGCAGATAAATGAGCGAGGGCTTTTGCGAGGCGTCGAAGGAGGCGGTGATAAATTCGCAGTCGGCTCGAACCTTGAATACGTCCCCCTCGCGATAAAAGCCTTCGTATACCGTATCGACAGCGCAGTCGGAAAAGGATGCCTTTTCGTCGCCGTTAATATCCGAAAGTGTGCATTTTATCATTGGCAATAAACCTCCTTGCATTATAACTCAAGTATATTATACAATATATAAACTGCAAAGTCCTTGCGTTTTTTGAATAAAATGTTGCAATTTTCACGAATTAATGCTATACTGAGTAAAAACGGGTCTTAAGGATGTGGGAAAATGAAAATCATGTTTTCGAAATGCAGCGAAGCGATAGAAAGGGCAAATCAAACCAAAACCTTCGGGTGCTTTTATTCGGATAAGCATGACGCAAACGGCAGCATTCATCTTCATGAGTGCTGCGAAATATTGTTTTGTCTGTCGGGCGGAAAGACCTTTTTCATCGACGACAGAATTTACGAGGTGGAGGACGGGGACATATTCGTGTTAAATCAGTTTGAGGCACATAAGATAACCTCCGACCCGGGCAAAAGCTTCGAAAGGTATGTTATGCAAATCAGCCCCTCGTTCATTTATTCCGCATCCACCTCGGAAACGGACCTTTCGCGCTGCTTCACCTTAAGGGGCGATAATGTTTCTCACAAAATTCCCACCGTGTATGAGGAAAGGGCGAGGCTTGTTAAGCTCTTCCAAAAAATGTCCGAGGATAACGGCTTCGGCGACGACCTTCTTAAAAGCATGGCGGTAATTGAATTTTTAACCGCCGTGAATGCGCTCTTTTTCGAAAAAAACAAGGGCTATACCTATCATTCGGACTACGAAAACAAAACCATGGTACGGGCGATAGGGTTTATAAACGAAAATTTCGCAAATGAGCTTTCACTGGATACCGTTGCGAAAAATAGCTTTATCTCTGTTAATGAGCTTTGCCGGCTTTTCAAAAAACACATGGGAACCACGGTTAATAAATATATAACCTCCCGAAGGATGACGGAGGCGAAAAAGCTTTTGAAGGGCGGGGCGAGCGTTTCCGCCGCCGCGGAAAAAAGCGGGTATTCGGACTACGCGAATTTTATAAGAAGCTTCAAAAATGCCGTCGGCGTCACCCCGGGGCAGTATAGAAAAAGCGAAAAGTAGAATGCGGAGCGGGGAATAGAAGATTGAAAATTGAGAATTGAAAATTAAAAATGGGTGACGGAGAATCAAAAGGCGCACATCCGATGGGATGTGCGCCTTTTACGCGTGCGGATAATATCCGCACGTTTGCGGATGCCGCGCGCCGATATGATTAAACCTCCGTAGGGAACGGCGACCTCGACGTTCCGTTTTTTGTTTTTAAAACAATTTCCCCTGCCGCAAAAAAATGCGGCAGGGGAAGGATTATAATTATGCATTCGCCTTATTACCATATTAATTTTTGCACCGTTCGTCGGTGCCCCGCAGGGGCTCTCCCTTTAGTGGGCGCCCGTCCTCGCGCGATGCACTATTTCAGCCGAGCGGTTCACCGCAACCCCTCCGTCAAACCTATCGGTTTGCCACCTCCCCTTA
>CAZRUB010000130.1:0-4672 GCA_964603185.1 uncultured Ruminococcus sp. | reverse complement strand
CGGATACATTTTAAGCGCATGCTCCCGCCACTCTTTATTGGCGTGACACATTCTGAACGATTCGTTTTTGATTCCTATATATCTGCCTCCCGAATTCTTAACGCGAAGTGTGGGAAAATATTTCTCGGCTTCGGGATATACCTCGGATAAAAGTGTGGGATGTAAATAAAGTGAAATTTCCGCACCCGTTGCTTCCGACACATCCTTCAGAGCGTTTCTGAAATTTTCAAGGCCGCCCAATCTGTCATAATCGTACTTGCCGAAATTACCCCAAAGCATGTGTTGATATTCCTCCGACCATGTCCAAGCCCACATATGAAGTATATCCGGCGTTTCACCGTACAGCTTTGTCATTTCGTCCATTATCATGCGGAAATTGTATTTATTATTTTCCTTTTCGTACCAAACCGGGAGCTTGTATATGAAATTTGTTTCCACAAAATCCGTAATTTCCGCAACCAGCCAAAACTTTTCTCTGTACCATTTTTTATTTTGGCACTTATAAGGCTCATACCAGGAATCCAACCATTTTTTATAGCTTTTATACGATTCGCGCCAATCGCCCTTATGGACGTAAAGCACCGTTTCGGAGCCGGCAAACACGGAATACTGCTTAATATTCACATAATCCGACGGATATTCGACAAACGCATCCGTTCTTCCGTGCTGCTTAATCAAGGCATATTTTCTTACCTTTAAATCGCGTTCGCGCGTGTTAAGCGCAAAGCCCGCCCCTTTATTCGGAGAAAATATATCCATAAACTGCATCGGGTACGATGGAGCCGATTCTTCATATACATAGCAGGAGCCGTTGCTTTCCGTGTTTTGATACTTGGGCAGAAAATACCATGTGTCCTCGTCCGTACCGAATTTAATATCCGAAATCACCGGGAAGAGTATTCCCACGGAGATTTCATCTCCCCTGTTTTCCGCTTTCAAGGAGAGCTTTATTCCGTCCTTTTGCTCCAATTCGATTTTAACGGTTATGAATAAAGTCTTGTATCGATAGGTTATTTTCGCTTCTTCATCTATTTCAATACGGCATCGTTCGAAATTTTCCGTCAATACGTCATTATCCCGTATTTTAAGAAGTGCACCGTTTATTGTCATCGCGTAGGAATAAGCGGATACGGCCCTTTTAACAAAAAGTCCGTTCTCGGTTGAAAGCTCTGTATAAAAGCCTCCGTTTTGAACCGTAAGCACATCGCCGTCAAAGTCGAACCGCCCTTTGTAATCAAAATCCGCCTCATGACCCTTGCTTCTTTCGGGGAAAAGCTCGCCGGTTATCGACGACGCATCTGTATTTACGGTGAGGGCGCAAAGTGAAATATCCGTATCGATAATTCTGTCTTCAAACCCGACGCTCTTGATTTTTTTGCCGTTGGTGCGAACGCCGTAAGCTCCGATTTCTCCCGTTATTTCGTGCCTGTGTGTCTTGATGTTCTCGGGAAAGCATTCGTCAACCGTGCCATCCTCATAATTTATATATACGGCATAGCGCTCTATATCGTTAATTTTCGCGGGCATCATAACCTCGCCTTGGCTTCCCCCAAGAATCGTGGGGTCCGGTGCGCAAAAGCCCCAGCGTTCGTGGATTTCCTTATCCATATATAAAATAAAATATATTTCTTTTCCCTCGGAATTAACCGGGATTTCCGTTAGGCTTTCTCTGCTTTTGGGGCGGCAAAGCCTTACCGGAACATTTTCCCTGTTAAAGTTTTTTATAAGCTCGTCGTTTTCCTTCGGAGGAGGTGTCGGACGCACTATCTTCTCGGTTAACGCAAAGGGAATTCCTTCTATTCCGAATGTTCCCGATTTACAGCCGATACCTCCGTCCACCTGCCCGGGCTCATAGCTATAAAAATCATTTGTGAAAGAAGAAATATCTATCGTTTTATAGCCTTTTTCGGAGTATTCCGCAGCCTCCAGTCTTTCCGGAAGCTCCTCATAAGAGCAGGTATATGCCCTATAAAGCTTAAATTCCACATGCGGCGACTTGGTTTTTAACCTTAAGCGCAGAAAGTCATATTCGCCCTTTCCGCATTTTGCAATTACTCTGTGCCGTTTTCCGTCGGTTATCATTTCATTGGCAAAGAGAAGCCCCGTTTCTTCCTCGCCCTTAACACCGGAAATAACACTCTGGCGAAGCATACAAAATCGTTGCAAATCCTTCGCCGAATATTCCAAAACAATATATTCCTCGGTTGCAAAGTCATCTTTCCCGTCAAGAACAAATTCCCTCTGCCAAAGCGGCCTCTGATTTATCGTATAGCATACGGCATCACCCTCTGTTTTAACAATTTCCGCGGGAAAATTAAATTTATAATTCTTAAATTCATGCATGTAATCGCCCTCCTTTTAATACATCATACACTATACATGTTGATTTTTCTACCATTTTTCTGTCATATCGATAACAAAATTCCGCCATTTTTAATTTGCGGGCAAATCTTTCCCGAGAAAAAGCTGCCGTTGCTTTCACAACGGCAGCTTGCATTAATTATTTATCTGCGTTCATTTTCGCTCTGTGGTCGGCCTTTGCGCGCTGGTCGGCGGTAAGAAGCCGTTTTCTTAAGCGCAGGCTTTCGGGCGTAACCTCCAAAAGCTCATCCGCGGTTATGAATTCCATGCATTGCTCAAGACTCATCTCCTTGGCAGGAGTAAGCTTAAGCGCATCATCAGAGCCGGAAGCGCGCGTATTTGTTATATGCTTTTTCTTGCAAACATTAACAACCACATCATCCACTCTGCAATTTTCGCCGACAATCATTCCCTCATATACCTTATCTCCGGGTTTTATAAAAAGGGTTCCTCTGTCCTGCGCGTTAAACAATCCGTATGTTACGGCATCTCCGGTTTCGAATGCGATAAGCGAACCGCGCGACCGCTCCGGAATATCGCCCTTATAAGGCTCGTAATCGCGAAGCATCGAATTAATGACCGCCGTGCCCTTGGTTGCGGTCAAAAGCTCCGTTCTGTAGCCTATAAGCCCCCTCGACGGGATGGTGAATTCAAGCCTTGTATATCCTCCCGTTATCGGAACCATATTGGTAAGCTCCGCCTTTCTTTTTGCCGAGCTCTCCATTACCGCACCTGTAAATTCATCGGGAACGTCGATAAACAAATCCTCAATCGGCTCCAGTTTCTCGCCGTTTTCGCCTGTTTTATAAATTACCTGAGGACGTGATACCTGAAATTCATAGCCCTGTCGGCGCATGTTTTCAATCAAAACCGAAAGGTGAAGCTCGCCCCTTCCCGAAACAACAAACGAATCCGCACTGTCCGTATCTTCAACCTTTAAGCTTATATTGCTTTCAAGCTCCTTATAAAGCCTGTCGCGCAAATGCCTGGAGGTTACAAAGCTTCCCTCACGTCCGGCAAAGGGACTGTTGTTTATGGAGAACGTCATCGACATAACCGGTTGGTCAATCTCCACAAACGGAAGTGCTTCCACCTTAGCGGGATCGCATATCGTTTCGCCGATTTCGATATCGGTTATACCCGAAAGGCACACAACCTCACCCGCACCCGCCTGTTCCGCCGTGCTTCTCTTCAAGCCTTCATAAGTATATATCGAGGCAATTTTCCCCTGCCTTGTCTTTCCGTCACGTGCGCATACGGTGACATTGCTTCCTGTTTTCACCGCTCCGCGCTCTATTGTTCCGACTGCGATGCGCCCGGTATAGCCGTCAAAATCAATGTTCGAAACAAGCATCTGGAAGGGCTCGTCCTTATCGCCCTTAGGCGCGGGAACATGGTTTAATATAAGGTCAAACAAGGGCTTCATATCTCCCCCGCTCGCCTCGGCATCCATGCTTGCCCATCCGTCACGACCGGATGCATAAATAACGGGCGAATCAAGCTGTTCCTCCGTTGCGTCCAAGTCAAGGAAAAGCTCCAAAACCTCATCCACAACCTCATAAGGTCTTGCGTTCGGACGGTCAACCTTATTCACCACAATAATCGGCACAAGGTTCAACGCCAGCGCCTTTTTAAGCACAAATCTTGTTTGAGGCATGCAACCCTCGAATGCATCCACCAAAAGTAAAACACCGTCCACCATTTCAAGCGCACGCTCAACCTCACCGCCGAAATCCGCGTGCCCCGGCGTATCAACGATATTTATTTTAACATCATCATAATAAAGCGATGTATTCTTGGCAAGAATCGTTATTCCTCTCTCCCTTTCAAGGTCGCCGGAATCCATAACGCGCTCCTGCAGCTGCTCGTTTTGCCTGAAGGTTCCGCTTTGCTGCAGCATTGCGTCAACCAAGGTTGTTTTGCCGTGATCTACGTGTGCTATTATAGCCAC
The DNA here is from genome assembly GCA_964603185.1 of uncultured Ruminococcus sp. GTDB lineage: Bacteria > Bacillota > Clostridia > CAKSNL01 > HGM11501 > HGM11501. The sequence continues at coordinate 360 of CAZRUB010000130.1, read as the reverse complement.
ATTTCTTATGTTTTTTGTATCCACAAAATCTCTTCTTTCTGATTTTTAACTCTAACCTTAATATTTTACACTATCATTAAAGCTTTGTCAAGCAAAACGCATCATACCGAGATTATTTTTTTGTTGAACGGAGATTCGCTCCCGTTATTTTTTTATATTACAGTGTATGAGCAAAGCTCCGTTCACAAAATTATGCTCCGTAATTTTACGGAGCATAAAAGCAAGCTGTTATTTAAAGCTTTCGATATCAAAATGCCATTCCTCGCGCTTTCTGAACGGCGTCTTAAACTTCTTTTTAAGCACACCCTTTTCCTCGAGATGCACATAACAAGCAACATCACACGCTCTGCCGCATATGGA
>CAZRUB010000129.1:0-4704 GCA_964603185.1 uncultured Ruminococcus sp. | reverse complement strand
GCTCCACCGAATACGGCGACCTTTTAATAGGAAAATCCACCGACGGAGGTGTAACCTTCACGGAGCCTACCGTATTGTTGCGCGGCTCCAACGGTAAAAACGGCAATGACGGCGTGCATAAAAATCCGCAGAATATCGTAATTCACAAGGGCAGAATATACGAAACCCTGGAGTGGGGAACATGGGGAAACCCCGAGTTTAACCATGCGGCCATGGTAATGTCCGCGGACGTAAACGCCGATTTGCTGGATGAGGCAAGCTGGAGCTTTTCCTATCCCGTGAAATTCGATTATTTCGGCGAGGAGGTTGCCGACGTTAAAAAGCCCGCGATGACCATTGAGGGAACGCTTGCGATTTCCCCCGAGGGTGAGCTTTTGGACATTATGCGTTTCTCCAAGCGCGGATATGCCCTTATGTATAAGGTTAATACCGAAAATCCCGAGGCACCCTTGGAATATTACGGAATCATGCCGATTGAAACCACCTTCTCCAAGTTCATGATAAAGTATGACGAAAAGTCAAAGAAATATTATGCGATTGTTTCAAGGCTTTATCCGGAGGAAGAGGGAGGAACGGTGAACGCGAGAAATCTTTTGGCACTCATGTCGTCACCCGATTTGAAAAACTGGAGCCTTGTGACGGACCTTTTGGATTATCGCACATCACCCGCCGCGGAGGTGGGCTTCCAGTATGTTGATTTTGAAATCGAGGGCGACGATATTATCTTCCTTTCGAGAACCGCAATCAACAAAGCGCATAATTTCCATGATTCGAACTATCAAACCTTCCACAGAATCAAGGATTTCCGTTCACTTTAAGAAAGCTCAAAAGCAACAAAAAAAGTCCCGAAAGGGACTTTTTTTGAGTGAATCTTAAAAAAGCCAAATATCGTTTTGCGTTTCGGGCCTTTTTGGCTCATCCTTCTTTTTTGCGGGAGCGGCAGGCTTCTTTCTCGCGGTCGGGCGCTTTTTGGTCGGGCTCGGCCTTTCGGAAAATTCGACGCGGGAGCCCGAAAGCTCATTGAAAAAGGCGGCAAGAAGCGCTGCGCTTTCGGCGGAAGCTATGTAATAGGTTTGTCGACCGTGCTTTTTCGCCAAAACGATTTTGCAAGCGCACAAAAGCTTCATATGGTGGGAAAGAGTGGGCTGGGTTATATCAAGCCCCTCCAAAATTTCCGTTGCGCATTTTTCGCCCTCGGATAAAAGCTTCACAATCGAAATTCTGTTTTCGTCGGACAGTGCCTTAAACATTTCACAATACATATTCATTACAATCACCGCCTATATTATAATACATATATCGAAATATGTCAATGTTATTTTTTCGAAAGCGGTGTTATACTGCCGTCAGGATTTTTGATATAGGCATTGTCAAGTTGGTTTTTTAAGGATGAGCGAAAGCCCTTTACATATTCCTCGCGCAGGCGCTTTTGCTCAGCCGCTTCTTCGGGGGTAAGCCCCTCTGTTTTCTTTTTTTTGGCAAGAAAATTAATGCGTTTTATTTTTTCGTCAGTCATTTGCAGGCCCTCACAAATTCTTTGATTATTTCATGGCTTTGGCGTGCCGCTTTGGCGCAAAATTCGGGAAAGTCCATTTTTGCGTTGTCGTTTCCGCCGTCGGATATTGTTCGCAATACGGCACATTTAACGTTGTTTACAAAGCATACATGGGCAACGGAGGCACCCTCCATTTCGCATGCGATTGCGGAAAATTTATTTCTGAGCCGCTCCTTCTCGGAATCGGACGAAATGAATCGGTCTCCGGAGGCAATAACGCCGCATTCGGAGTGAACGCCAACCGCCTCGGCGCAGCTTTTCAAAAGCGTTGAGGCATGCTCGTCGCACGGAAGATAAATCATGTTGATTCCCGAAATAAGACCTTCGGGGTCGCCCAAGGGGCTTGTGTCCATATCGTGTTGAACCGCGGATGAGGCAACGGCGGCATCGCACAGGGAAAGCCCGCTTGAAAGACCGCCGGCAACGCCCGAATTAACGATTATATCGGGTGAATAGCACATAATCATCGCCTCGGTGCATATTGCCGCAAAAACCTTTCCCACGCCGCACCTTGCGGCAACGACCTTTTTGCCTTCAAGAGCCCCGTAATAAAACGAAATTCCGCTTATTACGGCTTCGTTTTCGATTGTCATCATTTCTTTTATTCCCGAGAGCTCCACATCCATGGCACATATTATGCCGATTTCCGCCTTAAATTTCATCATAAGCAAAGCTCCGTTCCTTACCGTTCAGCACGGATAAATATTTTTCGCATTCCGCCTTGGCGGCCTTGAGCGATAGGTTTTTATAGTTTCCGCATTCCTCGCGTTTTGCGCCGAAAACCTCACCCTCATGGGCAACGGTGTCGGCCAGGCATTTTTTTAATACGGAAAGAACCCGTTGATTGTCCGCATTTCGTACGAGCAGATAAAAGCCTGTTTGACAACCCATGGGTCCGAAATATATGACAGAGTCCTTTATTTCGGAGTTTCTTAAAAATGTCGCCAGCATATGCTCAACCGAATGCATGGTTATATTATCCATGTAACTGCCGTTGTTCGGAGTTCTTGTCCTTAAATCGTAGGTTGTTATGTCACCGTCGATTCTCGAAACGTAAATTCCCGGCTTGATAAAATCATGATTAACCGAAAAGCTTGCAATTTTTTTCATAATAGGCCTCCTTACTTGTTCCTCCTATTGTAACACAAAAGCAGTCCTTTCGTCAAGTGATGAGCGGCATACGGATTGCATTTTGAATAAAAAACGTATAAATATACACAAAATAAAGGGCGGAGATAATATTTATACTTTTTTTAATGAATTTGGTTAATAAATATTGACATTGGGGGAAAACTATGGTATACTTAATAAAAAGCTTTAAGAGAAAATCTTTAAGTCGGATGCAGTGACGTCGACAAGATTTGATGATATCGCTTTTACGGGGGCGAAGCCATGCTTTGTACCTTTTATGTTAAAGTGCATTCAAACCTTGCCGCCGACGGTGAGGTTTTTTTATTTCGATGGGGGCAAAGGCTGTGAAAATAAAATTCGAAAACTGCATGAAATACACTCCGCGGGGCTTTGTGCCTTATTCCGGGGAATTTAATACAGGGACGGGCTTTGACGCCGCCTCTTTTTCACGTTGCTTTATACTTCCGGCCTTCGCCGATGTTCATGTGCATCTGAGGGAGCCGGGCTTTTCTTATAAGGAAACGGTTAAAAGCGGAACTCTTGCCGCGGCAAGGGGCGGATATTCCGATGTTTGCGCCATGCCGAACCTAAGGCCGGTGCCGGATTGTCTTTGCTCGTTGGAGCGGGAAATCGATATCATAAAAAGGGATGCGGCGATAAATGTTCATCCCTACGGCTCCGTAACGAAAAACGAGGAAGGAAAAACACTTTCGGATATGGAGGCCTTGGCGCCTTATGTTATCGCTTTTTCGGATGACGGACGCGGCGTACAGGACGAAGCGCTCATGAAGGAAGCAATGATAAAAAGCAAGCAGCTCGGGAAAATCCTTGCCGCCCATTGCGAGGTTGATTCCATGCTTCATGGGGGATATATAAACGACGGCGAATATGCATCGGCGCATAACCACAGGGGCATATCCTCCGAAAGCGAGTGGGCGGAGGTTGAGCGTGATATTTTTCTTGCGGAAAAGACGGGTTGTCCCTTTCATGTGTGCCACATTTCCACAAAGGAAAGCGCCGCGCTTATTCGTGAGGCAAAGCGAAGGAAAATCAATATAACCTGCGAAACGGCGCCTCATTATCTCACGCTGGACGATGCTTTACTTCATGAGGACGGCGCGTGGAAGATGAATCCGCCGCTCAGGGGAAAGCGCGACAGGGAGGCTCTTTTGGAAGCGCTTTGCGACGGCACGATAGATATTATCGCCACCGACCATGCACCGCATTCCGGTGAGGAAAAATCCCGGGGGCTTGAAAAAAGTCCGTTCGGAATAAGCGGGCTTGAAACGGCCTTTCCCGTGCTTTACACCAAGCTTGTTAAGGAAAAGGTGATAACGATGGAGAGGCTTACGGAATTGATGAGTGTATCGCCGAGAAGAAGATTTAACATAAAAACAGAGGATAACACCTTTACGGTATTTGATTTGAACGAGGAATACGTTATCGATTCATCCGAATTCCTTTCGATGGGGAAAAGCACCCCCTACGAAGGCGAAAGGGTGAACGGAAAATGTAAGATGACAATATTTAAGGGGGAAACGGTATGGACAGAAAATTTGACAGAAAGATAGTTTTGGAGGACAAAAGCACGTATTACGGATACGGCTTCGGAAGCGGAAAGGATAAAATATGCGAAATAGTGTTCAACACATCGATGGCGGGCTATCAGGAAATCGTATCCGACCCTTCCTATACATATCAGATGGTTGTTATGACTTATCCCTTAATCGGGAATTACGGCATAACCGATGATGATTTTGAAACGAAAACCCCCACAATAGGTGCGCTTGTTGTCAGGGATTACAACGATATGCCCAGTAATTTCAGATACACCAAAACGCTGGACGAGCTTTTGACCGAAAACGATATCCCGGGAATTTACGGAATAGATACAAGAAAGCTTGCCAGAAGCATCAGGGATTTCGGAAGCCGAAAGGCGATTATCGTCGATGCGGATGCCTCGGAGGATTATGCACTGTCGCTTCTTAAAAGCACGGAAATTCCCCGTGACGCGGTTT
>CAZRUB010000128.1:0-4709 GCA_964603185.1 uncultured Ruminococcus sp. | reverse complement strand
AAAAGCAGGTCCTCTGTTTACCGTGAAGGACGGTTATATTTATACGGTGCATTATCCGGGTATAGATGAACGCGAAATCAAAAAATGCAAAATAAGCATCGATACGGGAGAGATTGTTTATTTGGAAGAGTAGGCGATACAACCGGAGTACAACACTTCTCGGAACCGCAAAATTTGTCCGCCGTCTGTGTTGTCATACACCCGTAACCGAAAGAGAATAACTCGCGCCACACTTGAAGCGGCATAATTTCGGATTATTCCCTTTCGCCCACTCACCGCCCCGAAAATTCGGGGCGGTTTATTTTATTCTGCAGTATATCTCAGCCATTCGCCGTCGTCGAAGCTTTTCCATATGAACTCGCCATTATCAAGCACCATATAGCCGTTCGGGCTCATCTCCTTGGGAATCGAAACCGAGCCGGGGTTCATATATGTAAAATCCTCATACCTTGTGCACTTGGGAACGTGCGTATGTCCGCACATTAAAATGCCGCCCTTAGCCATCTTTGGGGGATTATCCTCGCCGAACACATGCCCGTGAGTAAGGTAAATAAGCCCTCCGTTATATTCAAGCACCGCATAATCCGCCATAACCGGGAATGACAACACCATCTGATCAACCTCCGCCTCGCAGTTTCCGCGAACTGCCAGTATTTTCTCCGAAAGTCCGTTTAATATCTCTGTTACCGCCTTGGGATTATACTCCCTCGGGAGCTCGTTTCTCGGTCCGTGATAGAGCAAATCGCCGAGCAGGATGAGCCTGTCGGCATTTTCCTTTTCAAATGCTTCCGCCGTTTTTCCGGCATAATATCCCGACCCGTGAATATCGGACGCCACCATATATTTCATAAAAACAAATCCTTTCGTTTTAAAGCTAAGTATAATTATAGCAAAAAAACAAGTCCTGTGCAATAGCAAGGACTTGTTTTTTTATTCTTTTGTTGACTTGTTTTGCGGTTCCGAGAAGTGTTGTACTCCGATTGTATCGCCTAGTCTAATACAATACTTATTTCGTTTACTCTTTCCTTTCCGACCGACGCCGTGAACACCTTCCCGTCAACCGTTATGTCATAAGCTCCGTAAAATCCGTTGATTTTCGCCGTGCCGCAGCAGTCGGTTTCCTTTACCTCGTCGGTTGTCCACTTTTCGTTGAAAAGACTTACAATTTTCTCGTACGCCGGCTTTTTGCTCATATCGAAGCGCATGAGTCCGCCGTAAAAAATGTTTTCTCCCTTGGTCATATCGCCCTGCGGCGCCCATGCGGCATATCCGTCCACCGCGTTCCAGTAGGTTATCATTTCAACGGCACTGTGCGAAAACCAGATTGAATAAAGGTTTTCGATAATCTCCGCCTGAATGGCTTCATCCTCCTTGTCATTGCTGTAAGCCGGAATTGTGATTTCCGTAATCTGAATCGGACGGTTAAGCTTACTGTAGCAATCCAACACTTCAAATACCGTTTTCGGGTTATAAAGATATTTGCCAAGCTGCATTTCCGTTGCCCTTCCGGATGTGAAAATGTGATACTGCATACCGATTGAGTCAATCCGCGCTCCGTTTTTGATTCCGCGCTCTATCATCTGATAATACGGACTGCGGTTCCACGCAAACTGACCGTATGTCCATACTCCCGATGCCTCGTTTATTATAAGCTCATTGTTCGGGAAGTATTTCTCCGCCAGCTTAAAATTCCACTCCATAACGTCATCCGCACGGAAAAAGGGATTTCTTATGCGCTGCGCTTCGATACACATAAGCTCGTTTATAACTTCCCAGGCTTCTATTTTTCCGGCATAGCGCTCGGCAATTTCGCAGTAGCGCTTTTCAAGACGCTTTTTCTGATCCGCAACACTTTGTGAATCCACCCATGAAGGTGTGAAATTAAAATACGTCAGGCAGTGCGCCTTGGGATAAATACCCTTCTCTTCGCAGTATTCAACCGTAAGATCCGGCGAAGGTCTTCTGTAAACCTTAGGACTGTCCTTAAAAAAGCGGGGCTTTCCCTCCTCCGGCTCCAAATCGCTCCAGTAAAACGGAAGCGTTGCCTGGTTGAATGCCTTCGCAAACGCGTTGCGGTATTCTTCATTTTTCGCCTCTGTTTCAAGCTCATCCAACATAAAAAGATTCGCTCCGTACTTAAAATCATGCTTTTTGAGCTTTGCACGGACTTTAACCCCGGAAAGCGCATTGCCGTCCTTATCCTTCACGGTTACCTTGAAAAACGTTTTCCTGTTCTGCTCTATGCCGTTTTTAACACGTGATGCCGTTTCTTCCTTCTGTGCCTCAAAAAATTTTAATACTTCTTCTCTTCTTCCCATTTTTATTCTCCCTTCGTTTTTTTAACTCCATTCTCTATCGTTTGCCCATTCTGAATTCCATTCGTCCGTATTTTCCCATATGCCGGGATATTTTTCGTGCATATGCTCCGCTATCAGCTCCTCGTTAAGCGAAGCTATCCCAAGCCCCGGCTTATCGGGAACGTTAACGAATCCATCCTTAAACAAGGGGTTATCAATTCCGATTGCCAAATCGTTCCACCACGGAATATCAACCGAATGAAATTCCACCGCCAGAACATTCCCTATCGCCGCCGCGGCGTGTATTGCCGCCATGCAGGCTATCGGGCTTTCCGCCATATGAATCGCCATGGCAACGCCGTACTTATCGCACAGTCCGCCAAGCTTCTTCATTTCCATTGCGCCGCCTACGGTTAATATATCCGGATGCACGACGCTTACTCCGCCGCACGCCATCAGCGGCTCAAAATTTTCGGCAAGAAAAATATCCTCGCCCGTGCATATCGGAATATTGACGGCATTTTGTATTCTTTCATAATGCTTTGTGTAATGCCAAGGCGCAACATCCTCAAGCCATGCGATATTGTATTTTTCGAGCCTTCTTGCAAGCATAATGCAATCATTTACCGAAATATGCCCCAAATGGTCAATCGCAAGCGGTGCCTCATACCCTATTACCGCCCTAACCTCCCTGACGTAATTTTCAAGGTAATCCATTCCCTTCTCGGTCAGATGAATACCGGTTGCATGATGGGGAATCGTAAACACTTCATAATTTTTCCCGAGCATCATATCCATATCAACCGAACCCTTCTGGTGGTTGATTGCTTTCATTGAATATTTTTTTATATCCTCAAGAAATCCGATGGGTGCGTTTAGGTAGCCGGGTTCATCTAACATAAGCTCTATTCCCAAATCCATTTTAAGAAACGTAAAGCCTTGCTTAAGCCTTGCCGAAAGCGCATGCCCCATGTCGGTGCCCGTGTGCTTTCCGTCCACATCGGTATCGCAGTACATCCGCACCTTATCGCGAAACTTTCCGCCGAGCATCTGCCAAAGCGGCACTCCCCATGCTTTTCCGGCAATATCCCACATCGCAATTTCAAGCCCGGATACACCGCCGCCCTGACGAGAATGTCCGCCGAACTGCTTTATTCTTCTGAAAATCTTGTCCACATTGCAGGGATTTTCACCTATGAGCCGAGACTTTAACATAAGCGCATAAGTGGCGCTGGATGCGTCCCTCACCTCGCCGTAGCCCACAATTCCCTGGTTTGTATAAACCTTAATCAACGGACAGTGCTTGGGTGCTCCGTTAATATTTGCCACTCTTATATCGGTTATTTTAAGCTCCGACGGAGAAGATGAAGTTTTCACATTATCTTCGATCATTTCTTTCAGCGATTTATTCATTTTTCCTCCTTGACATTCTCTTATTTTTTTATTAGTATATTATAAAAGCGTTATTTATTCAACTATTATATTTCTTTTTTTATCCACTATATTTTTTAAAAGAGGTTTTTTATATGCGTTTTTCCGAATACGCTCTCCCGAACGGGGAGCTAAAGCTTTTTCATTCAACCGTACCGCCCGGAGAGCGTGCATACAACGCTCACCACCACGCTCTTTTAGAAATTTCAATGCCCGTAAAGGGCTCCGGGATATACCGCGTAAAGGACACCGAGTATTCTTTCGGCCGGGGTGACATATTTATATTTGCCGCGGACGAGCCGCACTGTGTAACATATATTTCCGACAAGGAGCGTTTTGAGCTTTTGAATATTCAGCTTGAGTCACGGCTTTTATACGGCGGAGGCGATGCAGCATATCTTCCGCTTTTAAGGCTTTTTAACAGCAGACCAGACAATTTTGAAAATAAAATTCCCTCCGAAGCCGCCGCGGCAAAATCAGCGGTATCGGCTGCCGCCGAAATCGAAAATGAATTTTTGCACACGCTTCCCGGCTATGAGCTGAAAATAAAGCTTCTGCTTTTTTCCATGCTTCTTTCCTTATATAGGCATTTCGGCTTCAGCGAAAGCTCCGACTCACCTACCGCTCACTCCGCGGAGCTTTTATCGCTTTTATCGGAGGCGGTGAAATATATGAATTTGCATTTCACGGAAGATTTAAGCCTTTCGGATATTGCCGAGCACGTGCATCTCAGCCGGTCGTATTTCTGCTCAGCCTTCAAAAAATACAACGGCATAAGCCCTTTTGACTATATCACCATAAAGCGTGTCGAAAAAGCGGTGGAATATATTAAGACAACAAACCTCTCCAAGCTTGAAATTGCGTCATTATCCGGCTTTTCCAGCCCGTCAAATTTCTACAAGGCATTTTCGAAAATAACCGGAAAAAAGCCCGGAGATTATATTTTTTGACAAATATCCATTTTCCTCTTGTAAAACCGAC
>CAZRUB010000127.1:0-4752 GCA_964603185.1 uncultured Ruminococcus sp. | reverse complement strand
TTGGAGCACGGCGCCCGTCCGAAGGGCGGAGTGCACCCAAGAAAAACCGCAAGAAGCGGTTTTTTCGGTTAAGAAAGCTAAAAAAGAACAGAAAAAGCGCTTAAAAAATGCAACAAAGCATTTTTTCGGTTGGAGCACGGCGCCCGTCCGAAGGGCGGAGTGCACCCAAGAAAAACCGCAAGAAGCGGTTTTTTCGGTTAAGAAAGCTAAAAAAGAACAGAAAAAGCGCTTAAAAAATGCAACAAAGCATTTTTTCGGTTGGAGCACGGCGCCCGTCCGAAGGGCGGAGTGCACCCAAGAAAAACCGCAAGAATTGCACCGCATATGAAAAAATGCGTTGACAAGAGCGCTGTGCCGGTATTATAATTACAACAGAAAAGCGAGGTTTTGACATTATGAAGATTTTCGATGCACACGTTCATGTGTTTCCGGACAAAATAGCCGAAAAAGCAACGAACGCAACGGGAAGCTATTACGGCATTCCCATGTATACCGTCGGCACCGCGGAAAATGTGAAAAGGGTGCTTGAAAAAGGGAAAATATCCGGCTGCCTCATTCATTCCACCGCAACAAAACGCGCACAGGTTGAAAGCGTGAACGATTATATCGCTTCGGTTGCAAAGGATAATCCGAGGCTTGTGGGCTTCGGAAGCATGCACGCCGATTATGAAAAAACGGATGAGGAGGTAAGCCGCATCAAAGCGCTTTCGCTTAAGGGAATCAAGCTTCATACGGACTTTCAGGGCTTCGCGATTGACGATGAAAGGGCTATGAAAATTTACGCCGCGGCCGAAAGGGAGCACCTCCCCGTGCTTTTCCATGTGGGGGATAAAAAGTCAAACCTTTCGCACCCCGTAAGGCTTTGTCGAATAATCGAAAAATTCCCCGAGCTTAAGGTCATCGCGGCGCATCTCGGCGGCTACAGCGTGTGGGATGAGGCGAAAAGCCTTATAGGTCACAAGGGAAACGTGTATTTGGATGCTTCCAGCGCCCTTGAATTTATGCCGGCGGAGGCGGCGAGAGAAATCATTCTTCGCCACGGAACGGACAGGGTGCTTTTCGGCTCCGATTTTCCCATGCATGACCCCGAAAACACCGTTTCGCTTTTGCTTAAGCTTGGGCTCGGCGATGAGGATTACGAAAAAATATTTTACAAAAACGCGGAAGGTCTGCTTGATATAAAGGTTAAGGGCAGTGACGAAAAATAATTCTTGCTTTAGACTGACGGGATGTGATTTGGTGAAGGAAGAAACAAAGGAAACAACAAAGGAAACAACAAAGGAAACAACAAAGGAAGAAACAAAAGAGATAACGGGAGAAATATTTAAGGGTGAGCGTTCCTTATTTATGTCGAACGGGGTGAAAATAGTCGCCTCGGTTTTTGAGGAGGGCGAGTCGCCGTTGAAGGAAAGTCGGGGTATTTATCTTGACAATTGCGTTTTCCGGTGGTATTATCCTCTTTGGTACTGTGAGGATGTTGTCGTGAAGGGCGGCTTTTTGGCACCCACGGCACGGGCGGGTATATGGTATACGAAAAACATCCGTATGTATGACACTGTCGTGGAAGCGCCGAAAACCCTTCGCAGAGCGGAGGATATCATGCTCAAAGGCATAAGCTTCCCCAATGCCGAGGAAACACTTTGGCATTGCAGCAGCATAACCGCGGAGGATGTAAACGCGTCGGGCGATTATTTTGCCATGGAAATTTCAAACGCAAGCTTTTCACGGTTAACGCTGACGGGAAAATATTCCTTCGACGGGGCGAGGGACGTTGTGATAAAAAATTCCGTGATTTTGTCCAAGGATGCTTTTTGGAATTCGAAAAACGTAAGGGTCGAAAATTCGTTTGTATCAGGTGAATATTTGGGCTGGAATTCCGAAAATCTGACTCTTGCGAACTGCACGGTGGAAAGCCACCAGGGGCTTTGCTATGCCAAGAAGCTTAAAATGGAGAACTGCCGCATTATAAATACCGACCTTGCATTTGAATATTCCACGGTCGATGCGGTGCTTTCGGGAAGGGTCGAAAGCATAAAAAATCCCTTGGGCGGCGTAATCATGGCGGAGGATATAGGCGAAGTCATCCTCGAAGAGGATAAGGTAAGCCCCGCGGCCGTAAAAATCATAAAAGGGTGAGGCCGCGCAATATAATTTAACGAATTGACGGAGCTAAGGAGAAAAAATAAAATTCAACAAAAACAGGGGGAAATGAAATGGAAGTATTTATGGAATGGGTAACAAAAATCAACGGCGCGGTGAACGCGTTTGCGTGGGGGCCGATTATGCTGCTTTTGCTTGTGGGAACGGGTGTTTATTTAAGCATTCGCACGGGCTTTGTTCAGGTGGGCAAATTCGGCTTCATGATGAAAAACACCGTCGGCTCGCTTTTTAAGAAGGGCGAAAAGAAGGAGCACGGGAAAAACCTTTCACCCTTCCAGGCGGTAACAACCGCGCTGGCGGGAACGGTGGGAACCGGAAACATTGCCGGCGTTACGGGCGCCATTTTCGCGGGCGGCCCCGGTGCGGTGTTCTGGATGTGGGTTTCGGCATTCTTCGGAATGTGCACAAAGTATGCGGAGATAACCCTTGCGGTTAAATACAGAAAGGTGGATTCCGAGGGCTTAAACTACGGCGGCGCCATGTATTACATAGAAAACGGACTGGGCAGGCATTTTAAATTTCTTGCGGTGATTTTCGCGCTTTTCGGCGGCTTGGCCAGCTTCGGAATAGGAAACATCGCCCAGTCAAGCGAAATTGCCGGAGCGATGGAGGGGCTTTTCGGAATAAAGCCCTTGACAACCGGAATTATACTTGCCGCGTTGGTTGCGGTGGTTATAATAGGCGGCGTTAAAAGAATAGGGCAGGTAACAAGCTATCTTGTTCCGTTCATGGCTGTTTTTTATGTTATCGCGGGAATAGCGGTTATCGCCCTTAAAATTACGGAGCTCCCCTCGGTGCTTTATTCCGTATTCGCGGGTGCGTTTTCTCTTCGCTCCGTGGGAAGCGGAATTTTCGGCTATGTTATTGCGGAGGCGATTCGTCAGGGCTTCGCCCGCGGCGTGTTCTCCAACGAGGCGGGTCTGGGTTCCGCGCCGATCGCTCATGCGGCATCCTCCGCGACGGAGCCGGTAGAGCAGGCGCTTTGGGGCATATTCGAGGTATTCGCCGATACGATAGTTATTTGCACATTCACGGCTGTTACCGTGCTTTTATCGGGAATAACCGGAACGGAGGGCGGCCTTTCGGCCTTCTCCTCCAAGGGCGCCGCGGCGGCGGAGGCCTTTAACGCGATTTTGCCGGGAACCATAGGCGGCACGGTGATACAGATAAGCATTTTCTTCTTCGCGCTTTCCACAATTTTGGGGTGGAGCTATTACGGCCAGGCGTGCTGGGAATATTTAAGCGGCGGCAACAAATGGGTCACGCTTATATATAAGGTGGTATTCATCCTTTTCTGCATCGTGGGCGCAACGGGAAGCGGAACCCTTATGTGGGACATTTCCGATACGTTAAACGGCCTTATGGCAATTCCCAACCTTATTGCGCTCCTGCTTTTGTCTGGCGTGGTTTCGGCGGAAACGAAGAAATATTTCGGTAAAAAGCTTTAATGCTCATATATGGCTTTGGGGAAGGCGTCCCCTCCGTTTTCGGGGGTCAAAAACGGAGGGGGTCTTCCCTTTAATTTTTGTGAATTTTGCTATTGTATTTTCGCAAAAAAAGTGATAATATAGAGCATGGCATACTTTATTAATATGAAAGGAATTTTTAAGAATGAAGATAGGAATACCCAGAGCATTGCTCTATTATTACTATTATCCTTTTTGGAACACGCTTTTTAAGGAGCTGGGCTTTGAGGTCGTTGTTTCCGACGAAACAAACGGAAAAATAATTTCGGAGGGCTCCAAAATAACCGTGTCCGAGTTTTGCGTTCCGATTAAAATTTTTAACGGCCATGTTTTGAATCTTGCGGAGAAAAACGTTGATTTTATATTCGTTCCGGTTTTTTACAAGCTTAAAAACGAGTGGTACTGCCCCAAGTTTTTGGGCCTTTCCGATATCGTCAAGTATTCGGCTCCCGAATATGAAAACAAAATATTAAAGGTGTTTTACGAAAACAAAAAATCCGTTGAAAACGAGGATAAGCCTTATTTGGAAATATGCCCCGTTTTGGGCGTTTCCGAGGGGCGGATGAAGGCGGCGCTGAAAAAAGCAAGGGTGAGTCAGAAACGCTTCCGCGAGCTTTCGGAGAAGGGCTACAGTGTGGAGCAGGCGTTTTCGATTCTTTCGGGGAACGAAGCGCCGAAAATCAAGAAATACAACATAAACATCGCTCTTATGGGCTATGTTTACAATGTTTACGACAATTTCGTAAGCATGGAAACGGTTAAAAAGCTTAACGAAATGGGCGTGGGCGTTACAACCTTCGAAATGCTGCCAGAAAGGATAAACGACCCGAACAAAAAAGCCATGAAGGAGCCTTATTGGGTTTTCGCGAGGAAAATATACAATTCGGCACTTCACCTTTTGGATGAGGGGAAGATTGACGGAATTATACATATAACGGCCTTCTGCTGCGGGCCCGATTCGGTTATCGGCAAGCTTATGGAGCTCCGAAGCGAGGAGAAGGGCATACCGTTTATGACCATGCGCGTGGATGAGCATACGGGCGATAACCATGTGCAGACAAGGCTTGAGGCCTTCACCGATATGATAAAAATGAAAAAGAGGGAGGCGCTGTCATGAAGGTTTCTT
>CAZRUB010000126.1:0-4759 GCA_964603185.1 uncultured Ruminococcus sp. | reverse complement strand
GAACGTCATAAAAGAAAAAAATCTCACCTATGAGCAGACGGATGACCTTATGAGCGTTATCGATAAGCTTGATGTGCTTTATATGACGAGGGTGCAGAAGGAGCGCTTCTTTAACGAGGAGGATTATTTAAGGCTTAAGGACAGCTATATTTTAACGCCCGAAAAGCTTGTGTCGGCAAGGGATGACCTTATAATAATGCATCCTCTGCCCAGAGTGAACGAAATCAGCGTTGCAATCGACGAGGATAAGAGGGCGTGCTATTTCAAGCAGGTTAAAAACGGCAAATATATGCGTATGGCGCTTATCTTAAAGCTTCTGGAGGTGGAATAAAGTGAATATCGATTCTATCAAAAACGGCATTGTGATTGACCATATAACCGCGGGGAAATCGCTGGAAATTTACAGTCTTTTGGGCTTGGATAAGCTTGAAACACCGGTTGCGCTCATAAAAAACGCCGTAAGCAGGAAAACGGGAAAAAAGGATATTATTAAAATTGACGGCGATTTTTTGCCCGATACCGAGCTTTTGGGCTTTGTGGAGCCGAATGCCACGGTAAACGTAATTAAGGATTCGGTAATAGTCGAAAAGAAAACGCTTTCGCTTCCCGAAAGGCTTGTTAATGTTATAAGGTGCAAAAATCCCAGATGCATAACCTCAACCGAGCAGGAGCTTCCCAATATTTTCAAGCTTACGGACGAATCTGAGGCAACCTACAGATGCATTTACTGCGAGAGTAAAGGAGAGCGTTAAATGGCGATAAGGCTTAACGATGACAAAAAAATAGTCGAAGCAATAAAAAAAGGGCTTGAAAAGCGCGGGGGCTACTGCCCCTGCCGCGTTGAAAGGACGGAGGACAACAGGTGCATCTGCAAAGAGTTCAGGGAGCAGATGGCTGATCCCGATTTCGAAGGCTACTGCCACTGCAGGCTCTATTACAAAAGCAAGGATTAATAATTAAAAAGTCAGGCATACGGAGCACAGTATGCCTGACTTTTTTAATTTGCTTTTTTTAAACGATATAAGTATTGAAAGCAGCGAAACGGATTCGTTGATGATTCCCGCATATGAGCCCACGAAAATATCGTATACGATAAATGCCGTGCATACGGGAACGGTCAATATTTTGGTCATTTTGGGCTTCTTCATCCAAAGGGAAATCGTGACAAGCGTTGAGGCGCACATGGGCAAAAGGCTTATTGCCGACTGCCATGTCAGTACGGCAAGAAGCCAGTTAACCGAAATGAATACGAAAAGCCAAATCGGGGATTTTTTATCACGAAGAAAAATAAGCTCTCTGAAAATTCCGGTTGTGTTGGGAATTGCGCCCGCCCAAGCCCCCAGAAGTATGTAGTGTATGCCCCACAAAATATCTGCGACAAGCTTTCTTTTAAGAAGAGCTTTCCGCTCCTTCTGCTGATAAAGCAGGAAGAGCATGCACATTCCTCCGAGCCCGAAAAGCTGGGCAATAAGCTTAATCGGCGTCACAGTAAATATTCCTCCGCATCGAATTTCGAAAACCGTATATGCTTTCTGTCAACGGTATATGAAATATACGCATATTTTCCGTAGATATCGGTAAAAGGATAGAAGAAGCTTTCCTTCGCGCCGTCGCATTTGACCTTTGCAACGGCAACAGGCTCACTTAAGGCAAGATTGTCGCGGTTGATTTTCACGATTCCGAAGCCGTTTCTGTCCTCCGGCGCATGAATAAGATAAAGATTTTCGTTATAGTATACAAAGTCGGAACGGGACTGAGCATCCCTGATGAGGCAGGGGGTGCTCCACTCGTCCTTTTCCAAATCGTAGCAGGTGAGCATTCCCTGCATGCATTCGCACTGGCGCACAAAGTAATAGCACTTGTTGTCAAGGACGTAGACCGCGTTTTCCCAGTGGGACATGTTTATGAAATCGGGCGAGGATACGTATTCCCATGTTATAAAATCACGGCTTTTGATAATTGCATTGAAATATCCCGAGTATACGCCGGTATAATAATATGTTACGCCGTTTTCGACTCTTTGGGAAAGCTTTTGCATTATTCCTATATCCGAAAACATTTTTTTATAGCCGATTCCGTTAAACGTGAGCGCTTTTTTCATTCCGCTTATGCTAAAATCATTTGTAACGGAGCCGACCTTGAAGCGGTTGGGGTAAATGTCGCCCATGGTGCGGGTCGAAATGCTGAAGGTTCGGTAAAATCTGTAATATTGTCCGCCCGCATACGCAGTCCAAAGAAGATATATTTCATCGCCGCCCTTGTAAAGCAAAATCGTGTCATAAAGGCTGGTGATTTTTCTGCCGCAAAGCTCATCTCCGACCTTCTGAACCTTAAGAACGGTCATATCCTCGGGGTTGTCCATGGGGCAGTAAGCCAAGCGCGCCTCCTGATGATTGGGATCCTCCGCCGCCGCGCCGGTGTTTGCGTAATAAGTCATATAAACCATGCCGTCGATAATCTTAAAGGTTGAAACGTGAACCATTAAATCGGGATCGCTTTCGTTATGCTTTTCGCAGTAAGCAAGCGTTCTTTCGAAATCCGCGATTATATTTTTGTTTATATCCTCTCCCAGCTTTTCGCCCCTGTTTTTCGCTTCGAGGTTTTCGGCCGGAACAATATAGCCGTTGTAATTCATTATGGGAGCGTGGGGAACGGCCGTATCCGCTTTATCGGTATAAACGTCATCTGTGAAAATGTTATTCATATTTTTCATCCCTTTCATATTTCTTACTTGCATTATAGCACAAAATATGCTATTATAAAAGACAAATACCGCAATATTTCGGACAAAAATATCACAATTGCCGTGAGAGCATTCGAAAAACGCTTCTAAAAAAAGGGGGAGCTTGCATGAACTTTTTTCACCAATATCACACGGAGCCGCAGATAATACACAATCGGAAAATTTGCTTTGAACCGCACATACATGCCGAGGTGGAAATCATCGCGGTATTTAAGGGCAGTGCGTCGCTTATGGCAAACGGCGTTGAATATTTCGTTAAAGAGGGTGATTATATTATAATTTTCCCGAACATAGTGCACAGCTACACCCTTGAGAAGGATATAGACGTGGGAAAATTCATTTTCAGCACGACAGATATGCCGGATTTTAATTTTATTTTCGAAACAAAGTTGCCCAAATCCCCGGTTATTTCGAGCGAAAGCGTTGCCGGCACAACGCTTCCCTCGCTGACGCGCGAAATCCTTGAATGCTACGGCGCCTCCTCGCCGCCGGTGAAAAAGGCATACCTTCTTTTGCTGATGGGCAAGCTTATGGAGCTGTGCAGCCCGGAGGATAAAAAATTATTGAATAATACGGTATTAAGGGTTTTTGAATATTGCGAAAGCAATTACCGACGAAGGCTCACATTGGAGGAGGTCGCCAATGCGCTTTTTGTAAGCAAGAGTTGTATTTCGCACATTTTTTCCTGCAGGCTGAAAATGAATTTTTGCAATTACATAAATCTTTTGAGGATAAACGAGGCGGCCTTTTTGCTCCGTACGAAAAATATGAGCATAACGGAAATAGCCGGTTGTACCGGCTTCGGAAGCATAAGAACCTTTAATCGTGCCTTTGTTAAAATCATGGGCGTTACGCCGAAGGAATATAAAAAGGAGTTGCTCCGAAAAGAAAAAGGGGCTTAAAATCCGCATGAAGCGTGTGCGGATTTTAAGTCCCTCTTTGTTAATTGTTATCAGCTTTTCAGGCGCTTATCGCATTTTTTCGTTGCCTTCGTTCCGAAATATTGCAAAAGCTGAACGATGACGATCAGAAGAATCACAGCGGTAAGCATTATAAGATACTGGTATCGGTAATAGCCGTAGTTGATTGCGATTTTTCCCAGCCCGCCGCCGCCTATGATTCCGCTCATGGCGGAATAACCCAGTATGGTTGTAACGGCAATGGTTAAGTTGGATATAAGCGAGGGCATGGATTCGGGAATTATTACCTTTGCGATAATCTGAAACGGTGTTGCACCCATGCTTTCCGCCGCTTCGATAATATTGGGATTAACCTCACGCAGACTGCTTTCGGCAAGGCGCGCCACATAAGGAAACGAGGCGATAACAAGCGGCACCATGGAGGCAACCGTTCCGACGGAGGTTCCGACGATAAGCCTCGTCAAGGGAATGACCATTATCATGAGAATAAGGAAGGGAACGCTTCTTAACAGATTTATCACCGTTCCGATAAGCCACAAAAGCCACGAGGGAATGGGGCGAACACCGTCCTTCTCGCCGGTCACCAAAAGTATTCCGAGCGGGAGCCCGATTATAACCGAAAAAAGGGTGGACAAAACGGTGACGTATACGGTTTCCCAGGTTGCAACGAGAAATTCGCTTTTAAGTACCGAGAAGAACTTTTCAACCTCGGCGGGGGAGAATAAATTATTCAGCATTTCCAAAATCATTTTCCGTTACCTCCTCAGCCGAAACATCGGCGATTTTTGTTAAATAGCTTTTTGCCTCGGCAACGATTTCGTCGGATGCGGGAAGTCCCAAAAGCATGGTTCCGTAAACCTTGTCGCCGATGATTTTTGTGGATGCGGCCAAAATGTTTGCCGCAATGCCCTTATCGATTGCCATTTGCGTAATCAACGGACTGCCCGCCGCATATGCGCCGTTGAAAACAACCCTTATACGGCGCTCACCCTCGCGGTAAACAGGTGCGCCGGCTCCGTCGGGAAAAACAAGCCTTCTTGCCGCGGCGGATTTCGGGTCGGAGAAGACATCGGCTACCGTGCCCTCCTCAACAACC
>CAZRUB010000125.1:0-4760 GCA_964603185.1 uncultured Ruminococcus sp. | reverse complement strand
TACTACTATGGGCTTCACACCCCTTGACGGATGTGTAATGGGAACACGCTGCGGAAGCATTGACCCGGCGGTTGTAACCTTTATAATGGATCAGTATAACATGACTACGGCCGAGGTTAATGAGCTTATGAACCAGAAGTCGGGTATTTTCGGAATAACCGACGAGCTCAGCAACGACTTCCGCGACCTTGAGCTTTTGTATTACGAGAAGAACGAAAAGGCAATGCTCGCGCTTGATATGGCACACTATGTAACAAAGAAATATATCGGCTCATATATGGCGGCCATGGGCGGATGCGATGCTATTGTGTTTACCGCAGGCGTCGGCGAAAACAACGCGTTTATGCGTAAGGATGTTTTGAGCGCATTCGAATTTATGGGTGTTAAGGTTGATGACGAAAGAAACAGCACAAGAGGCAAAGAAACAATGATCACAACCGATGATTCTACGATTAAGGCATTCTTAATTCCCACAAACGAGGAGCTTGCAATTGCGCTTGAAACCAAGAAGCTTATCGAAAAATAAAAAGCGGTCGAAAGCTGCGAAACAGGATTGAAAAAAACAGTTGGCATGCAACGGCCGTTGTCTGTCAACTGTTTTTGCCTAAAATAAAGCAAAGGAGGAACGGTGATGGAATACCCGATATCACTTTACTGCGATACAGAGGCTTCCGATGTAAAAACATTGGATTTGTGTCGGGGAGATGATGACTACAGAAAGATATATATTGTAGATGACGGGCGTCGTAAGCTTGCGATAAAGCATTTTTCCAACAACTTCAGCGATAAGCGCAAAATCGAAGGTTGGTTCAGGCTGATGGAGGAATACCGTAAAATCGGTCTGTATATTCCTTCTGTTGTGCCGAATCGCAAAGGAGAGCTGCTTCATTCGGATAATGCAGACGGGCGGGATTACTATATATATGCCGAGGAATATTCCGTCTACGAAACCGCCGAACACATCGGCAAAGAAAAATACCAAGATAAGCAGGGTCATGACTGCTTCGTTCCCGATGTTATGCGCTCCCTTGGGAAAATTGCATCTGCCGAATTGGACATTTTGGATTGGCCCTCCGCATGCTGCCTGTTGGAGCCGTTTTGTCCTCCCGATACCACTGACGAAGCAACAGAGTATGCCGTTGCTTTTGTAAATTACATTCGTGATAATATTCCTGAATTTTTGCCGCAAGCCGAAGCCCTTTTGGAAATGTTTTTCGAGCGGCAAGGGGAAGTCAACACATTTTATTCTTCGTTACCGACATCATGCTTCCAAGGAGATTTGAATGACAGCAATATACTTCTTGATGAGAATAATAAATTTGTGGGACTTATTGATTTTAATTTGTGCGGAAAAGAAACGATTTTGAATTATGCCGTCAGGCAAGCACTGTGGGCTGTTTCCGACAATCGTCTCTTTGGCGAAAACGGCAGCAGGTTGTATTTTTATGACAAAGAATTGGATAGGCTCCGAATTGACTTGTTTTTGGAAAATCTCTCTTATGTTCGGGAAACCTACAGCTTCAGCTCCTTGGAAAGAAAAGTATTTCCTTGCTTATTACGATATATGGACTCGTTTTGGTGGTTTCAGCTGGATGAAATCAAGCTGATAAAGGATGATGAAAGCAAAATAACACAACTGTTTGATTGGCTTGAATATCAAATGACGCGGGATGATATTCGTTTGCCGTAGCCGAAAGAGGCTGATCGAATAAAAGCATACGGAAAAAATGCAGGCACGACCGAAATCGTGCCTGTTTCGCAAAATTCAGTTTTTACCGTCTTATGTGCATTGAGCCTTTAAGGCCGCTTTTTTCAGCATAATATCGGCTGAAGCTGGCGCCCGGCGACCGCCGCGGTGAGAGTCGGAAGAATTAAATTCATATCGGCAACAAGCGAACGCGGCTTTTTGTCCGGGTCATCCTGGCGATAGGGGACAAAATATATTCCGCGCATATTAAGTAAAAGACCGATGTTTTTTGCGCTTGCCGCAAGGCCGTCGTTGGTTGAAATCGCAAGAATTACGGGAAAGCCGTTGCGCAGTGTTGACTTTGCGGCGAGAGAAACCGTTGTGTCGCTTATGGCGTTTGCGATTTTTGAGGCGGTTGTTCCCGAGCAGGGAGCAACGATGAGTGCGTCGATCATTTTCTTCGGGCCGATCGGTTCAACCTCTGTTTGAAGGTGAAGAACGTCGTGTCCGGTTATGGTTTTAAGCTTGGATATAAATTCCGAGCTTGTTCCGAAGCGTGTATCCGTTGAATATGCCTTTTCGCTCATTATGGGTACAACCTCTATACCGGAGGAGGTGATTTTTTCAATTTGAGGTAAAACGGAAGAAAAAGTGCAGAAGGAGCCTGTTAATGCAACCCCTATTTTAAGATTTTCGCGAATCGTAAAATCACCTCCCGTTCAGTGTGTTTAAAACTGTGCCGGCTATAATTTTGCCGGCGGTCACCGGTGCGCATTTTCCGGGTAGTCCCAGGGCCCAAATTACACGAAGTCCCTTTAACGAGGCTTGATTTAGGTCTACGCCGCCGGGACGCGATGCAAGGTCGATTATAAGCGAGGCGGGATTTATTTTGTTCAAGATATCGCCTTCGATTATCCTTGAGGGCGCGGTGTTGAATATGATGTCGAAAGCTTCGATTTTCGCTTCAAGCTCCGACATATTTATCGGCTCACACCCCGAAACGGAGCACCAGACAAGAGAATCGGGGTTTCTTGTACATACGGAAACGCAAGCGCCGAGAGCCTTGAGCATCGGAATTAAGGCCTTGGAGATTCTGCCGTAGCCGATTATAAGAGCCTTGGCTTCCGCGATGGTAATGGGGGTTTCGCGGATAGCGATTTCAAGTGCACCCTCCGCCGTCGGGACGGAATTTTTAATTTGAAGCTCTTCGGAAGAAAAATAATCCTCCGTACGAACGCCGTTTTCTTTGGCGGCGGAGTGAAATTCATCGGATAAAAGCCCTCCGAAAACGGTTGAGCCTTTGGGAACAAGCTTGAAAAAATCATTAACAGAAAGACTTCTGGCGGAAAGAGGGGAATTGATCAGCGAGTGCTCGTTTGATGCCGGAAGCCCCAAAATATAGCAATCGGATAAAGGAAAGTCGTCGCTTTTCGCTTCATCCGAAAGCAGGCTTGCGTTTTCCAAAAGGAACGTATCGGCATCGAAGCCCGAATCGATCAGATATCTGTAGGCGAACACACTGCGCAAATCTCCGCCCAAAACGGTGAATTTTGTTTTTTTCATTTTACATTGCACCTCCGATAATGCTATATTATGCAAAAACAAAAAAATAGTGAAAATACAATGTGAAAAATATTGACTTTTCACGACGAAAAGTATATAATTAATTAAATATTTGAATTATACTGGAGGATAATTATGGCTTTTTATTTTGAAGAACCGTCAAGAACATTCAGTGAGTATTTGCTTGTGCCGGGCTATTCGTCGAAGGAGTGCCTGCCCGCAAACGTATCGCTTAAAACACCGCTTGTTAAATTCAAAAAGGGAGAGCAGGCGAGGATAACCTTGAATATTCCCATGGTATCGGCAATCATGCAGTCCGTGTCGAATGATACGCTGGCGGTTGCGCTTGCCAAGGAGGGCGGCATTTCGTTCATTTACGGTTCTCAGTCCGTTGAAGCTGAGGCGGAAATGGTAAGAAGGGTGAAAAATCATAAGGCCGGATTTGTTGTAAGCGATTCCAATGTTAAGCCGGATGCAACCATGGCCGATGTGGTTGAGCTTAAGTCGAAAACCGGTCATTCCACGGTTGCGGTAACAGATGACGGCTCGGCAACGGGAAAGCTTTTGGGCATAGTTACGAGCAGGGATTACAGAGTAAGCAGAATGGATCCGGATACGAAGGTGTCGACGTTTATGACGCCGCTTGAAAACCTTGTTTACGCACAAAACGGCATAAGCCTGAAGGAAGCAAACGATATTATTTGGGAGCATAAGGTTAATTCGCTTCCCATTACGGACGAAAACGGAAGGCTTGTATGCATGGTTTTCAGAAAGGACTATGATTTTCATAAGAGCAATCCCAATGAGCTTTTGGACGGCAGTAAAAGACTGATGGTCGGCGCGGGCATAAACACGAGGGATTATGCCGAGCGCGTCCCCGCGTTGGTTGAAGCGGGCGCGGATGTGCTTTGCATCGATTCGTCCGAGGGCTATTCGGAGTGGCAGAAGCAGACTATCGATTTCATACGTGAAAAATACGGCGATTCCGTTATGGTCGGCGCCGGAAACGTTATTGACCGTGACGGCTTTATGTATCTTGCCGAGTGCGGAGCGGACTTTATCAAGGTCGGCATCGGCGGCGGCTCCATTTGCATAACGAGAGAGCAGAAGGGAATCGGCCGCGGACAGGCATCGGCGGTAATAGAGGTTGCAAAGGCCAGGGATGAGTATTTCGAAAAAACCGGCGTTTACATACCGATTTGCTCGGACGGAGGCATAGTGCACGACTATCACATAACCCTTGCGCTTGCCATGGGCTCCGATTTCGTTATGATGGGAAGATATTTTTCCGGATTTGACGAGAGCCCGACGACAAAAATTTCAATTAACGGAAACTTCTTCAAAGAATATTGGGGCGAAGGCTCAAACCGTGCGAGAAACTGGCAGCGTTACGATTTGGGGGGAGATAAAAAGCTTTCGGTTGAAGAAGGGGTTGAGTCCTATGTTCCTTATGCGTGTCCGCTAAAGGACAACGTAACAAAAACGCTTTCAAAGGTGCGCTCCACAATGT
>CAZRUB010000124.1:0-4775 GCA_964603185.1 uncultured Ruminococcus sp. | reverse complement strand
AACGAATGCTCCTTAATAAAAATATAATCGGTGTTAAAAGTTGAAACAACGAAAATCCCGATTTTGTTTTCCGCCAAAATTGCGGAAATTGCCGAAAGAATACCGATAAGCGAAAAGTCAAGCACGCCCTCGATTCTAAAGGCGCGCCAGCCACAGCTACATTCTAAGATGTTTTCGGGGACTCTGTTTTCCGGACAGACGAGCGAATACTCTTCATCCGTTGCAGAGAGAAAAGTAAACGGTTCTTTAGTGGGCACATCTTCAAGAGAAGACAGCTTGCATATTGCGAAAGCTTCTGACAGCCTTTTTAATTTCATAACGTCACCTTAAATATTTTCTATTTGCCAATCAATGGGCGATTTCACAAGTGAAATCAGCGTGTCGTTAGTCTTGGAAAAGTGACGACACCCGAAAAAACCGCGGGAAGCGGAAAGCGGACTGGGATGCGCGGCGGTAAAGATATAGTGGCGCGATTTATCGATCAGCTCCGCCTTGGATTGGGCGTGATTGCCCCAAAGAAGAAAGACAATCGGGTCGCGTCTTTCGGAAAGGGCGGAAATGACCCTGTCCGTGAAAATTTCCCAGCCTTTGCCCTTATGGGATGCGGCCTCACCCTCGCGCACGGTTAAAATGGTGTTTAAGAGAAGCACGCCCTGCTTCGCCCAGGACATAAGACAGCCGTTGTTCGGAATATAGGTGCCCAAATCCGCCCGGAGCTCCTTATATATATTGCAAAGGGAGGGGGGCGACGGAATTCCCGGCTGAACGGAAAAGCACATTCCGTGTGCCTGCCCAACCTCATGATAAGGGTCCTGCCCGATGATAACCACTTTGGTATCTTTGTATGATGTTGTTTTAAGCGCGGAAAAAATATTGTTCATATCCGGAAAAACCGTGTGCGTGGAATATTCCTCCTTCAAAAATTTACGAAGCTTAAGATAATATTCCTTGGAAAATTCATCCTTCAGAATTTCGTTCCAGTCATTACCGAAGTCAACCAAAATCAAACACTTCCTTCTTTGGAAAATATTTTCGGAGAATAAAAAAATGCGAACCACAGAGGCTCGCATATTTTATATACTTTTTTGAAAGAACCCCGTTACAGTAATGCGAAGGCTGCGAAAGAATTACATATACTTTCTTTTACGAGCAGCTTCCGATTTCTTTTTACGCTTAACACTGGGTTTTTCGTAATGTTCTCTCTTTCTAACCTCGGACAAAACACCTGCCTTAGCGCAAGAACGCTTAAAACGACGAAGAGCACTGTCCAATGACTCGTTTTCTTTAACTCTTATTTCCGACACGGTATATCCCTCCCTCCGCTTTTTACAGTTGACAAAGCACGGGGCTTTATCACAACAAATAATACGGGATTCACAAAGTAATATAAGAATTATACCTTAAAAATCGGAATTAGTCAAGTTATTTCGGAGAAAAATATTATTTTTTTCTTCAAAACCGTAAGGTATACCATCGCAAAATATGAAAAAACGCCGAAAAATGCCGCAATTAATGTGGATATTACCAAGCCGCATTCGGTTATAATAGAGGACAGAAGTAGCGATGAGGCAATCGAACAGAGAAGGGCGGGAAAGGCGGGGGCCAGTGAATACAAGACAGATGAGCCGGGAATGTTCAGTGCCCGACAAACGGTTATTGCCGACGGGACAAGCATGAAAATATTGGCCGCGGCATATGCCGCGGTATAGCCGTAGGCACCCATGAACGGAGTGAGCGCAACCGTAAGCAAAAGCTCGGCCGTGTTGCCGGAAAAGGAATAAACGGATGCTCTTTTTTCTTTTCCGCACGCATTCATAACAGAGGATAATATATGGCGGAAAATTGCCGCAAGCCCTCCGATTGCCATAACGGGCAGAAAAAGCTCAACCCTTGAATCGGAAAAAAGAGCTTCGGCGACAAAGCGGCGGAAGGCTATCATGAAAAATGTGCACGGGAACGTGAAAAGCGAGGTTACGAAAAAAACCTTTCTGCATTTTCTTATCACCGCCGATATGTTTTTACGCGCAAGGCTCTCGGAAATATAGGGGACGAGGTTAACGGAAACGGCGTTTGTGAATACGCAGGGCATATATAAAAGCGGCATTATCATTCCGCTTATCACGCCCAAGACTCCCGTGGCCTCCGAGCGTGAAAGCCCGCTTAAAACAAGAAGATACGGAATCAGAATATTTGAAAGGGACGATAAAAAGCTTTCCGCGGTTTTTGCGGCGGTTACCGGCGCGGCGATGGTTAAAATTTCGGATTGCGCGAGGCGGAGCTTCTCGCTTCGGATTCCCCTTGTATAACGGGTGTATGATACGAAAAGCACCGCAAGGCTTAAGGCTTCGCCTATTACAATTCCCAGAGTCAGTACGGCGGAGGCCGCGGTACCGGTGCGGTCGGAAGCAAAAATGAGAAGCAGTACAACCGAAACGGTACGAAGCAGCTGCTCGCAAATTTCCGTAACGGCGGGAATCAGCACAATTCCGTCTGAATAAAAGCTGCTTTTGTACACGTTTTCGAACCCGGTAATCAAAACGGCAAAGGATAAAATCAAAAGTGACGGATAGGTTCTCGAATCGCCCAAAAGGTAAGATAAAGGCTTTGAGCAAATCAGCAATGCCGCGAAAAGAAAAACGGAAACGGCAAGCACGGTCTTGAGAGCGGCACACGTAAGCGCTTTTCGTCGGCTCGGAGAGCCTGCCTCGGATATTTTTTTCATTGCCGCTATGGGGATTCCGGATGCTACCAGCGCGCAGCACACGGAATATACGGGCGTTATGAGAGCGAAAAGGCCGAGCCCCTCCGCTCCGACGCAGCGGCTTATGAAAATACGGTACAAAAAGCCGGTTATACGTGTTATTATATTTGCTCCGGTCATGAAAAGCGTGTTATAAGTGAAGGATTTTTTGTTCAGAAAAAGCACCTCTTTTTGCTTTTTGTTAAATATTATGCAAAAGTCGAAAATAATATCAATGAAAAAAATTGACTTTGAAGATATTTTGTGGTAAAATAAATGATGTGTGATTTTAGGCTTTGAAATATGAAAGGAATCAAATTTATGAAAAAAGGAATACTGTTTTTTCTTGTGATTGCAATGACCTTATCCTTTGTCGGCTGCACGCGCGATGAAAAGAAGGCTACGATATTCGGCACCGTTGCCATAGTAGGACCCGAAGGGGAAATGATATTGGACAGTGAGCTTTATGTTGACAAGCAGGATGCAACCGCGGCGGACGCGGTTAAAGAAGCGTGCGCTCAGGTAAGGCTTTCCTACACCTATGAAAACGGTATGTTTGATAATTTTAACGGCGTTGCTTCGGGCAAGGAGGACGGATGGCTTTTTTATAACGACGGAGAGCTGGCGGATGTCGGTGCCGGAGAGTGTGTCATAAGCAATGCATTTGAAATCGAATTCAGATACGTAAACTATACGGAGAGCTTTGCCGAGGATAACTGAATGGGGCTTTATGTGTGTCGCGGCGGTTTTGCTTACAATGTCGGAATCGGGGTCTTGGTTGTATCGCCTATACCGCTCGGCATCAAAAGAAGAAAAGACAATAAAATGGTTTTAAGAGCGCGGAGCAAGACATTATATCAACCGATTGTGTAAAAAGCAAGATAAAATCGTAGCAGAAATAAAAAGGCTTGACAAGCTTGATGAGAAGTGGTATAATGTGTAGACGTATTGGTATGTTTTTGAAAAAGGTGGAGCTTGATGCTTAGCGAATTGATGACGGCATCAAAAACCGTCGGCCGGAAGCAGTCGGAGAAGAAGCTGCTCGGCGGTGAAGGAAAAAAGGCCTTTATTGCCTCGGATGCGTCCCCGATTGTTACTGACAATATAGTAAGAATTTGTGAAGGTTCGGGTGTTCCCATTGAATGGGTTGCAACCATGGACGAGCTGGGCAGAGCCTGCGGGATAGAAGTGGGCGCTGCCGTTGTCGTTGTTTATTAACGGGTGCTTTATGCAGTCCGCTGATAATATAAATAATTTTAAGGAGGTGGAAAATTAATGCCTACATTTAACCAGTTGGTCAGAACAGGCAGAACCACAAACGTGAAGAAGTCTACCGCTCCGGCACTTCAGAAGGGATTTGACTCTCTTAAGAACAAGGCAACGGATCAGAACTCTCCCCAGAAGAGAGGCGTCTGCACCTATGTTAAGACGAAGACCCCCAAGAAGCCTAACTCAGCGCTTCGTAAAATCGCCAGAGTAAGACTTACCAACGGTACTGAGGTAACGAGCTACATCCCCGGTGAAGGTCATAACCTTCAGGAGCACAGTGTTGTTCTTATCAGGGGCGGAAGGGTACGTGACCTTCCCGGTGTACGTTATCACATTATCAGAGGTGCGCTTGACGCGTCGGGGGTTGCTGACAGAAATCAGTCAAGATCCAAGTACGGCGCCAAGAAGGCAAAGGCTAAAAAATAAGCCGCTTAAAAAAGTATGTTGTTCCGTAGATGGAATAACAAATTAGGTTGTGCGGTCTACGGAATTTTTATAGATTGCACTTACAAGAAAGGATTTCTTGAGTACCTATGAATTCATTATTTAAATTTTATGAAGGAGGGAAGAACAGTGCCGAGAAGAGGATTTGTTCCCAAAAGAGATGTTTTGCCTGATCCCATGTACAATGACACCACTGTTACAAGACTTATAAACAACATAATGCTTGACGGTAAGAAGGGTGTTGCGCAGAAGATTGTTTATGACGCGTTTGAAATAGTACGTGAGAAGACAGGAAAGGAGCCGCTTGAGGTTTTCAACCAGG
>CAZRUB010000123.1:0-4776 GCA_964603185.1 uncultured Ruminococcus sp. | reverse complement strand
AACGGCATATTTCTGCCCGTGCACGAAGGAGCGAATGGCGCGTGCGCTTATCGCCATCGGCGAAAAGGATTTGACGCAAATTGCGAAGGAGGATAAGCACGCGGAGCTTACCTGCCACTTCTGCAACAATAAATACGAGTTTAACGAGGCGGAGCTTTATGAGCTTATAAAGCACGCGAAGAAAAATTAGGAGTTAGGAGTTAGGAGTGCGGGCGGATAATATCCGCCCCGCATAACGGCCTGAAGGCCGGCACCTCATCGGTCGCGACTTCGCCGACAATAAAACCGGCGAAAAAGCTGTGGGGACGAAATTGTCCCCACAGCTTTTATTTTCCGAAGCCCTTTGACGGAGCCGAATTGCAGCTTATGCCGCATCGCTTTATCAAAATCCTCCATAGGGCCTTTTGGTTTATTTTTCCCGCTTCCTCTGTTTTAAGAGCAGGGCGGAATTTATGATAACCAGCACCGAGCCGGCATTATGCACCAGCGCTCCCCAAATCGGGTTAAGCCACCCCGTTGCCGCAAGTATGATTGCCGCGAAATTCAAGGCCATGGAAAAGGTGATATTGCACTTAATCGTCACCATCATGCGCTTCGACAGAGCAATAAGCTCGGGAAGCTTTTTCACCTCATCGTCCGCCAAAACCATATCCGCCGCATCCGCGGCAATATCGCTTCCCACGCCGCCCATGGCTATTCCCACATTCGCTCGGCGAAGGGCGGGCGCATCGTTTATTCCGTCGCCTATCATGCATACGGCCTCGCCCTTATCCTGCGCCGCCTTTATATAATTCAATTTATCTTCGGGAAGGCAGGAGGCGTGCACCTCATCTATTCCCACCGAAGAAGCCAGGGCGCTTGCCGCCCTTTCGTTGTCCCCTGTCAAAAGCACGGGGACTGTTCCGATTTTTTTAACGGACTTGACCGTAGCCTCGCTTTCGGGGCGCACACTGTCCGAAAGAGCGATAAACCCGATAAGTGCGCCGTCCTCGGATATATAGGTAATGCTGCAGCCTTCGTCCGTGTAGCGCTGCGCCGCCCCCTCGGCCTCCTTGCTTTCGCCGACGAGCCTCATGCTTCCCGCCTTAATTTCTTTACAGTCCACGAGGGCCGAGACCCCCTCTCCCGGTATCATTTTAAAGTCAGCAGCCGGCCGCGGCTCCTTGCCGAAGCCCTTGACTATGGCCTTGCCGAGAGGGTGCTCACTCATCGCCTCAACCGAGGCCGCAAGAAGGAAAACTTCCTCCTCCGTTTTGTCCGAAAGGCTCACCACGCTTTTAACAACGGGTGTTCCGTAGGTAAGCGTGCCGGTTTTGTCGAAGGTCAAACGCGTTACCGTCGCAAGCCTTTCCAAGGCATCACCCTCACGCACCAAAAAGCCGAGCCTTGCGGCATTTCCTATGGCCGCCATGATAGCGGTGGGGGTTGCCAAAACCAATGCGCACGGGCAAAAAACAACCAAAATCGTGACCGCACGGATTATTTCTCCCGTGATAAGCCCCGTCAAAAGCGCCGCCGAAAGGGCAATAACAACGATCCACGTTGCCCAGCGGTCGGCCAAGCCCACAACCTTAGCCTTCCCGGCGTCCGCCGACTCGACCATTTTTATCATTCTTTGAAGCATGCTGTCGCTCTCCGCCTTGGTCACGCGCATGTCAAACGCTCCGAACTGATTCACCGTACCGCCGGATACACCGTCGCCCGTGCCCTTATCAACGGGCAGTGCCTCTCCAGTCACGATGGCCTGATTAACGGAGGTCTGCCCCGAGATGATGACCCCGTCAAGCGGTATCGTTTCCCCGGGAAGCACCCTTAAAATGTCCCCGACCCTTACCTCTGCCACGGGCACGGTTTTTTCCTCAGCTCCCCGCACGACCCGTGCCGTTTCCGGCTTAAGCTTAACAAGCCTTTCTATGCCCGCGCGGGCTTTTTTCACCGTCAGCTCCTCCAAAAGCTCGCCCAGCTGCATGATAAACGCAACCTCACCGGCGGCGAAATCCTCGCCTATAAAAAGCGACGCAATCAGTGCAATCGAAACCAAAACGTCCGCCTTTATGTCGAATTCCGTCAAAAGCCCGATAACCGCCTCCGCTATAATCGGCAGTCCGCACAGTATAACGGCTACCCACGACGGCTCAAACGGCATCGGCACATCAAAAATGCTCAAAAGAAGAGCCGCAAGAGATACGGCAAGAAATATTATCTTTTTTGTCGTTCCGCCCCATTCCAAAAGTTCATCTGCTTTTTCCGCAAGCTTTTTCATAAACAAGCCTCCCTAAAATAATATAGAAATACCCATGGGGGTATATTGCCATTATACCCCCATGGGTATGCTTTGTCAAGCATTTTATTAAAATTATTTCATATTTGCGAAGCGCTCGATGGCTTTTGCGAAGCTTTCAATGGTTTTGTCGGCATCACCGTGCTCGATTCCGTCGCGGACGCAATGCCTCAAATGCCCCTCCAGCACAACCTGCCCCGCCTTATGAAGGGCGGACTTTGCGGCATTTATCTGGGAAAGCACATCCTCACAGGGAACATCCTCGTCTATCATTCTGTCGATTGCCTGTATCTGGCCGATTATCCTGCTCAATCTGTTGTGAAGGTCTGCCGAGCTTGTACATTTTTTCATATCGATTCTCCTTTTGGTTTAGCCTCATGTATTATTATAACATCAACACCTTAAATTGTCCATAGCTTTGTTTCTCTTCTCTTTCAAATCGCACAGCCTTTAGTTAGAGCCCCTACGGAGCGCCGATGAAGAGTGCGCATTTAAAGCCTCCCCTGTGTAAGGGGAGGTGGCAAACCGTTAGGTTTGACGGAGGGGTTGCAGTGAACCGCTCGGCTGAAGCAACCCCTGATTAAATAACATTTTCAAAGTTATCAATTTTCAACTCCCGCATCCTCTTCCTCAATGGGCAAAAGCACCTGAGTTATGAACTTTGACGGATCCTTATGCTGCGGCGGCCCCTCGATATAGACATGGCGGCATTTGCCGGATATCCTTATGCCGTTTTCCTTTGCGTAGGAAATCAGCCTTTCTCTGGCATTCGGAATACCCTCGTACGCTCCGTGATGAAAAATCGAAAG
This sequence comes from uncultured Ruminococcus sp., assembly GCA_964603185.1. Classification (GTDB taxonomy): domain Bacteria; phylum Bacillota; class Clostridia; order CAKSNL01; family HGM11501; genus HGM11501. The sequence continues at coordinate 1,686 of CAZRUB010000123.1, read as the reverse complement.
CGCATTAAAGCTCGGAATGACAAATACGTCCTCGCCCTCGCTTTTCGGGGCAACAGCTACGGCGTAGGTTAAATCATCCTCGTCCCCGAGCGGATACTCGATAAAATACAGGCGGCGCGAAATATCCGTTTCGTATGCTCTCATGGCCTCCAGGGCGGTTTCACGCAAAAGACGGGTTCGTTCGGCAATGCTGTGGGTGTGATATTTTTTTACGTAAACGGTTTGCGGCTCCACCTTGATTTTTCGTATTTGATTTTCGCTTTTGTCGGTTCTCTCGTAAAGCTTTTCTATGGTGGCATTAAGCTCGTCGCGCATTGCCTCCAGGCGTCGGATAAAGGACATAAGCTCGGCCTTGTCGTTAAAATAGTTTTTTATTTCGTCCAGAGAAAGACCCATGCTTTGAAAAAGCCTGATTGTGCGAATTTGGGTGAAGGTGTCGATGGTGTAATATCTGTTGCCCGCGGCACCGTCCTTTTCGTCGGGCTTAATAAGCCCCTTCGCCTCGTAATTCAATATTATTTTCCTTGTTATGCCGATTGCCTTGGCAATTTCCCCTATGGAAAACAAATTTTTGTTATTCATAAATATACTCCTTGAATTTTTTTTTGATTTTTTTCAAAAAACCATTGCATCGGACATCGATGTACGGTGTATAATACATTGTACCATAAGGCAGGAAATTTTTCAATACATTAATTTTCGATACATTATCGGTATTTTTACCCGAGAGACTGTTACATTTCTCAAGCAAAGTATTAAAAACAAAGTATTAAAAATCGGAGGTTTATTTATGAAAAAATTTTTGGCATTTTTACTTACGGCATGCATGGCGTTTACGGTATTAGCGGGCTGCGGAAATCCCCTTTACGACGATTTTGAGAATTTTTTGAACGTTGAAATGGTGGATGTCAACGCAAATTACGACAAAATAAAGGCGGAGGCCGCAAGCTGGGAGGGCTTTGAGGAGGATGCTCAGCTGGAAGCCAGCCTTAACGATACACTGCTTCCTCTTGTTGAGGATTCCCTTGCGAAGCTTGAGGAAATCACTCCCGAAACTACTGAGGTTACGGAAGTAAAGAATAAATACGTAAAGGTAATGGAAGCATACAAGGAAGCCTTCACCGATATTCTTGCGGGTATCACGGAGCAGGATGAGGCAAAGGTTGACGCGGGCAACGCAAGACTTACCGAGGGGATAGAGCTTCTTGAGGAATATAATGCGGCTCTTGAGGCCTTGGCCGAAGAGGTCGGCGCGGAAATCGAATATTAATTCCCGCTTGAAATTGCGATAATGTTTTAAGTCCGAATGAAGTGTAACAAGTCGATATAGGAGAGATGTGGGCCCCGTTTGAAGCGTGCTTCAAACGGGGCCCGTTGTTTCGCGCACAACGCCGCAGGAAATCGCAAAAGCTCAATTAATCAAAAAAACTCGCTTTGGCGAGTTTGAAGAAGACCTATTACCTTTTCGCTTTTTACTTTATTGCATATTTTTATAATCTCCAACGCGAACTGCTTTGATTTTACAATTAACGGACTATCCACTGACAATCTCCTTTCAAAACAATACTTATTACCTTTTCGCTTTTCACTGTTACCTTCCGAAAATCGACATGAAATTTTAAGGAACAGTGAAGAAGGAAGAGGTAATAAGTAAAATCGACAAGCTTCCTAAGAACCTTGTCGATT
>CAZRUB010000122.1:0-4810 GCA_964603185.1 uncultured Ruminococcus sp. | reverse complement strand
CACATTTTATACATAGCCGAGGGCCAATGCCGCATAGTACTGTCCGACAAAGAGCTGTGCGCCCCGTCGGGAAGCATAGTTATCTATCCTCCCGGGGAGCCTCAAAGCTATTACTTTCCCGCGGAAAAAAGCTCCGTATCCTACTACGCGCACTTTTCCGGCACCTCGTGCTTTGAGCTTTTGTCCTCCTTGCGCCTTTCGCGGTTCGGCATTTATTCGATAGGAAAAAGCTCTGAGCTGGAGGCCGTATGGGACGCAATGATAGCGGAGCACCATTTATCGCGCCCGTATTCCGAGGATCTTTGCAAGGGCTATCTTATACAAATAATCGCACTTTGCGCAAGAAAAGCGACTCTTTTTTCCCGCGAAAGAACCACGCTTCCGCCGACGTTGTACGAAAAGCTTTATAACGAGTACAACCTTCCGAAAAGCATTAAGGAATATGCGGATTTTTGTTCGATGAGCACAAGCAGATTTATTCACGTGTTCACCGCCGAAAACGGAATAAGCCCCAAAAAATACATTATGTCGATACGGATGAAAAAAGCGGCCGAGCTTTTGGAAAACACACTTCTTCCCGTTTCCGAGGTTGCCCTCTTGACGGGCTTTCCCGACCAGAATTATTTTTCCAGGTGCTTTAAAAAATATTTCGGAATACCGCCGCGTGCCGTCAGATGATGCATTCATGTAATAAAAAATTAATAATGCAGGCATTGAAAAAGCTTTTAATGTGTGATATACTGTAAGCGGAGCTTTTATTGTTATATATTGATTCGGAGGATTTGTTATGAGAAAGCGTATTTTTATTTGCTCTCTTGTTTTATTGTTTATACTTTCCGTCATTCCCGTGCTCGCCGAGGATTATTCCGGCTCCGCGCTTTTCGGAAGAATGACATTGAGAATACCGGATTCCGGATACACCGTGTACGAATACACGCCCTACCTTCGCACCCATAACGGCGAATTCGTAAAATCCGACGAAATCACGCTTAACGTATCCGCCCTTCCCGACGGTGTAAGCTTCAACCCTCAGGAAAATTCGATAACGGTATATGACAACGCAAAAAGCGGTGACATGTTCACCATTACAACCTCGTCATCTTGTTATCCGTCCGTAAAAGAAAAAAGCTATACCGTTCGTCTTACCGAAAATATGCTTGTAAACAGTACCTTTTCCGATATTCCGTTTATGAGCGGATGGGATTCTCAGAGCAGCTCCTATTTTTCCGCGGACGGCGCCATGCTTAAAATCGAGCTTAACTCCGAAAACGGAAGCACCTACATTTTAACTCAGGAGGAGAAGCACGCGCTTGAGGCGAACACACTTTATGAGCTTTCTTTTGATATAAAAACTGGTTCGGAGGCTCACGGCGAGCCGCCAAAATATTACGGTGAGCTTATCGGAAGTTCGGCGGTTGCATATGTGATAAATCCCGAATATCCGTCCTGGACGCACATCACCGTTCCCTTCAGGCCCGAAAGCACCTCCGACTTTATCATTTCTCTTGTAATAAGCGCTGAGGAGGACACCTCCGTCGTTATAAAAAATCCTTCTCTCGTGTTATCCTCCGGCACCCCTCCGATGTCGCTTTCGGCAGAATATCCGCAGGCGGTGAACATTCCCTATAAGGGCTCCGTCACCGTTCCTTACTCAATCACGGCATTTGATATAGAAAATAATGAAGTTCCGGCAACAGTATCCTATGATATTTCGCCGAAAACCGACAAAATCGCCATAGGCGACGGTTATATAACCGTGCAGTCGGGCACTGCTCCCGGAGAATACAGAGTTCATGCCTATGCCGCAAAATATCCCGATGTATGTTTGGATTTCAATTTGGTGCTCACATCACCCGGTATAATTAACGGAAGCTTTGAGGAGCGCGGAAGCGAGGGCTTGTGGTACGCACCCGGTGACGGCGAATATTCCGTATTGACCGAAAACGGAAACTCCTATGCCTCGTTTACTCCGAATGCCGAGATAGGCGTTATGTATAACAATGCATATGTTTCCTTCAGCCAATCGCAAAGCTATGTTTTTTCGGCCGACCTGAAGCGTAAATATTCCGACCAGCCCGCATACGTCACCTTTATAGTCGAGGACAGCGAGAATCCCGATAATCTCCAGCTTTGCGCCTATTTTGAGATTGACACAGCATGGAAAAGCTATAAGGCGGTATTCACCCCGGAGGCGGATTTGAACGGCAGATTTATAGTTGCGGTAAACGTATCCGACGGCTTTGACGAGCAAACAATATACATGGATAATATTTCGGTTGAATATGCGCTTATATCCGCCGAAAACGTTAAAATTTCAGGCACACCTTCAAGAGGGCACACGCTGACGGCGTCCTTTGACTTTGTGAATAATTTTGACGGCGAAAGCGCAAGCGTAACACACTGGGCACTTTCCTCCGAGGCTGACGGCGAGTACACCGTTTTAAGCAATTCCAACGTTTATGAGCTGGAGATAACCGAGGATATGGAGGGAAAATATCTTGTTTTTGAGGTTACTCCCATATCGCTCACCGCCGGAATAGTCGGCGAGGCCGTAAGGTCAAAGCCGTTAAAAATCCCCAAAAAAGCGAGTTATTCGGGTTCCTCGAGCCGCCCCTCCTCGGTTGAGGACAAAAAGCCCGATTCTGCAACGGAACCCCAAAAAAAGGACAAGCCGACCGATATTTCACCCGTGCGGCTTACAAAATATTCGGGCGAAAACATCTTTTCCGATTGCAAGGAGCATTGGGCCGAGTCTGTTATAAACACCTTCTGCGCATCGGGCATAATATCAGGCTATGACGAGGACACCTTCATGCCGAACAAAAACATAACTCGCGCCGAATTTTGTGCCGTTCTTATGCGCGCACTCTCTTTAGAGGCCGGAAGCTATAACGGTGCGTTTCGGGATGTTTCGCTGGAATCGTGGTATGCCGGCATAATACAAACAATGCAAAACTGCGCTCTTGTCAAGGGCATCGATGATGAGCTTTTCGCTCCGAATGCTCCCATCACGAGGGAGCAGCTTGCCGTAATCGTAATGCGTGCATATAAGCTTATAAGGCAAAGCGCTCCCGAGGGTGAGCTTTCCTTCTCCGATAGCGATGAAATTTCCTCCTATGCCAAGGCGGAGGTTGCCTCCGCGGTTGCCTTGGGGATTGTGCTCGGCGACGGCGAAAACAATTTTTCACCCTCCCGAAACGCCACACGCGCCGAAGCGGTCGTTATGCTTTCGCGCTTTATCGAAAGCGTCGGCGCCGTCTCCCGATAGAAGGTATCCTTGCGGGCGGAATATGCATCCGCTTTTATGCAAAAAAGGATTGACAAAGCTTAAGCTTCGTGATATAATTCACTTATAATTTAATATAAAAGCTATGACGGAGAAAGTAGCCTTTATAACCGTTTCAGAGAGAGGAGCATAATGCTGAAAGCTCCTTATCGGGGTATATCCGCGAAAACCGCTCCCGAGCTGCGGCGCCGAACCTTAAAACAGTAAGCGTCTGCCGCCCCAAACGGCGTTAAACTTGATTTCAAAGCTAAATCCAAGGTGGAACCGTGTATTTTTGCACCCTTGACAAAATATGTCAGGGGCGTTTTTTATATTTGCAAAGGAGAATAAATTATGAAAATCATTTACAACGACGGCAGAGTTGAACAGTGCGCACCCGAGGAGGAGCTTCATGTTATAAGGCATACTGCCGCACACATTATGGCTCAGGCCGTAAAGCGCCTGTATCCGGAGGCTCATTTCGCATACGGCCCCGCAACCGACAAAGGATTTTATTACGATATTGACCTCGGTGAGGTTAAGCTTTCGGACGAAGACCTTCAACGCATCGAGGCCGAAATGCGCAAAATAATAAAGGAAAATATTCCGATTAAGCCCTCTATACTTTCAAGGGATGAGGCTGTCCGCCTCATGGAGGAGCGCGGCGAAATATACAAGACAGAGCATATCGGCGACCTTGCGGAGGATGCTCCCATAAGCTTCTTCACCCAGGGCGATTATACGGATATGTGCACCGGCCCTCACCTTTGTTACACCAAGGCACTTAAGGCATTCAAAATCACCGGTCAGTCCGGCGCATACTGGAAGAACGATAAAAACAACAAAATGCTTACCAGAATAAACGGTACCGCCTTTGCAAGCCAGGCGGAGCTTGATGAGCATATGAAGCTTTTGGAGGAGGCCGAAAAGCGTGACCACCGCCGTATCGGAAAGGAAATGGGGCTTTTCATGTTCAGCGATGAAGCTCCCGGCTTCCCCTTCTTCCTTCCAAAGGGAATGATGGTTAAAAACGCACTTATCGACTATTGGCGCGAAATTCACACCCGTGAAAATTATGTTGAGGTATCAACTCCTCTCATAATGAACAGGCATCTTTGGGAAACCAGCGGTCACTGGGATCACTATAAGGATAATATGTATTCCACCACAATCGACGAGGACACATATTGCGTAAAGCCCATGAACTGCCCCGGCGGCGTTATGGTTTACGGCAGCACCCCCCACAGCTATCGTGAGCTTCCCTTAAGAGTGGGCGAGCTCGGGCTTGTTCACCGTCATGAGCTTCGCGGTGCCCTTCACGGTCTTTTCAGGGTTCGTTGCTTCACGCAAGATGACGCACACATTTTTATGCGCCGTGAGCAAATAACCGACGAAATTATAAACGTTGCCAGCCTTATAAACGAGGTTTACGAAAAGTTCGGATTTAAATATTTCGTTGAATTGTCCCCCCGCCCCGAGAACAGCATGGGCAGCGACGAGGATTGGGAGGCAGCTACAAACGGACTTAAAACCGCCCTTGAAAAA
>CAZRUB010000121.1:0-4810 GCA_964603185.1 uncultured Ruminococcus sp. | reverse complement strand
CGAGCGCCTTTGAAGGTGCGTGTTTTTTTGGGTGTGTTTTTTAAAAAGAATAATGCCTATGGCTTAGCCATAGGCATTATTCTTTTTAAGTTGAAGGGGAGAAGTAAGACGAAAAAGCATGCTTTCCTCAGTTAGAGGGAACTTCTTCCTGAAGCTTTAAGCTGATCTTTTTTTCCGACCCCTCTCGGTTAATCGTAAGCTCAACGGTATCGCCGGCTTTGTATTCGTTTTTCTTTGCAATGAATTCGGAAGCGGAGGTTACCTTTTCGCCGTTAAAGGCAATTATTATATCACCGACTTCTATGCCGGCAGCTTCTGCGGCACCGCCTTCAACCACACTGTTTACGAAAAGTCCGTAGTTGGAGGGCAGGTTGTAATAATATGCAAGCTGATTTGTTATTTCGACAATATTTACGCCGATTGAAGGCCTGCCGTGAACATAACCGTCCTTAATCAAATCCTCTATAACGTCCTTAACGTCATCGATGGGAATTGCGAAGCCGAGACCCTCGACACCGTCGGAGGATATTTTAACGGAGTTTATACCGATAACCTCACCCTTGGTGTTCACAAGTGCGCCGCCGGAATTACCGGAATTTATGGCCGCGTCCGTTTGAATAAGGTTATATGTGGTTCCGTCAACGGTAAGCGAACGGTTAAGCGCGCTGACTATTCCGTGCGTTACGCTTCCCGCAAGTGTAAGCCCCAAGGGATTACCGATGGCAAGAACTGAATCTCCCACCTGAAGGGATGAGGAATAGCCGAGTGTGGCGGCTTTTAAGTCCAGCCCGGAGGGGTTGATTTTAATAATTGCAATATCGGTGGTGGCATCCGTACCTATAAGCTCTGCATCAACCTCATCGCCCGATGTAAGTGTTACCTTAAGCTTGTTTGCGTTGGAAACCACATGGTTATTTGTTACGATATAGCCGTCCGCGCTCAATATTATTCCCGAGCCGGTGGACTGAACCGTGTTAATATTAAGGTAGCTGTTTTTTGAATAGCTCATGTTGGATATTCCGACTATGGATGGGCTTACCGCCGCGGCAATTTCCTGATTTGTCAGCTCCGTTCCGTCCGACTTTGCGGTGGAAGCACCGGGAATATCTATTGAAGGAGGCTGCTCTTCTTGTGCAATACTTACATCCTTCAGGATATAGCTTTTAATTGCATCCTTTGAAATATAAAGCCCTCCTCCGAACAAAACGGTCATCGCAAAAGCGGTGGTAATCGCAACGGTAATGGGTTTTTTGAAAAAAGCCGTGCGATGCTTTTTCGGATTTCTTATTGTTTCCGAATACACACCGGTACCCTTCTCGGTATATTTCACGTTTTGAGCATCCGTTTTTTTGTTATTCAGTTCGTCGAAAAAATCATTATTCATAAATTATTGCTCCTTTCTTTGGACGATACAGGAATTTGCATCATCTATACTCTCATAATAACATATGTTTTTTAATATATTGTGAACAAAGTGTAAAAATAAGATTATTAATTTGAATGTGCTTTTGACGGTGTTAATGTAAAGGTGAAGGTTGTATGCTTTCCGGGCTCACTTTTAACGGTTATTGTTTCGTTGTGCTGAAGCATAATATTTTTGACGAGATAGAGCCCGAGTCCGATTCCTTTTTTGTCAAGCCCGCGTGATTTGTCTGTTTTGTAAAATTTGTCGAAAATATGCTTTATATCGGACGGGTCGATTCCCGCTCCGGTATTTGTGACGGAAACATAAACCTTTCCGGAATGCTGGCGAACATCAACATCTATTCTGCCCTCGGGATTGCAGAACTTAATGGCGTTATCGAGAAGGTTTATAACAACTCGTGTTATGGAATCCTTGTCGCACCTGCAACTGCACGAGTCTGTATCGAATGATGCGTTAACCTCTATGCTTTTTTCGACAATCCGTTCTTCGTATTTGATTATCTGACGCCGTATGCACTCATTTATGTCAAAATCCGAATATTCAAGCTTTGAGGTTCCGCTTTCCATCCGCGAAACATCCATAAGCTCGGTTACAAGCCGTGATAAGCGCCGCTCCTCGGAAAGACATATTTCAAGATAATCCTTTGCCTTTTCGGGAGGAATCGTGCCGTCGAGAATAGAATCCGTAAAGCCTATTATGGATGTCATCGGCGTTCTTAATTCGTGAGCTATACTTGCGGTAAACGAACGCTGATTTTCCTCGGCGTTTTGAAGAGATTCCGCCATATCGTTGAAGGTATCGATAAGCTCATTTATTTCGCCTATTGTGTTTTCTCGATCGGAGTTTACGCGTTGGGTGAAATCTCCGGAAGCAAGCTTCATTGCGGTGCTGTTCATTTCCTTAAGCGGCTTGGAAATACGATAGGAAAGAGCGTACGAAAGCGTTATGGATACCAATAAGGCAATTATTGCGGCAATCACGTAATTCGAGGTCATAACATTAAGAAGCAGGTTGATTTGCGGCGTCGGGATGAACAAAAGCAAAAGATATTCGAGGGACGATTCGTCCTTTTGGGAGTAAATGGGCTTCATTACGGTTAACGTGGTTTCTGTATACATTTTGCCCATATTGCCCCATATAATATAATAATTTTCACCGTTATATCTGGCGGTAAGCGCGGAGGACGGAACAGTGCCAGACAGCATTGTCGAGAGCGCTTCGGGAGGGTTTAAATATTCCGTGTCGCCGTATCCTCCTCTTGAACGAAGCAATATGTTATCGGAAAAAGCCTTGATATCCGCATAACGAAATAAAACCTCGTTATTCGGGGCGATTTTCATAACGGAAAAATTCGTGCTTGAGGCAATGGTCGTAAGTGTACTTTTGTAATTGTTATCAATTTGCCCCTTTATTTTGGTATAATTATAATATGAAATATCATTATCTTTTTTTAAGGCCTCCAGCTCACCGTACAACCGTTCGGTCTGCCTCGTTGTTTCGAGAATCCTGGAAGAGGCGGTAAGAATGCTGGAAATGTTTTCGGATTTAAGATACGAATACATTCTGCCGTAGTTTATAACGGACATGAGTGTAAACGCGATGAAAATGATTAAAAGATTTATTCCGAATATTCTTAAAAAAAGACTTGTGCTTTTTTTATCGGATTTCATTTCTCGTATACCTCAAAAATATAACCGACGCAATGCTTTGTTTTAAGCATCCAGTATTCGTCGTGCGTATTGCCGAGCTTTTCGCGAAGACGCTTTACATGAACGTCGATTGTACGCGATTCGCCGCCGTATTCGAAGCCCCACACTTTTTCAAGCAGCTGCTCTCTTGTGAAAACGACATTTTTGTTGGAGGCGAGGAAATATAAAAGCTCAAGCTCCCGCGCCGGTGTATCGATTGCTTTTCCGTCCACCTTAAGCTCGTAGTTTGCAATGTTGATTTCAAGTCCGTTGAAATTAAGAATTTCCGAGCTTTCCTTACTGTCGGAGCTTGAACGTCTTAAAACGGCGCGTATTCTGGCTATAAGCTCTTTCGTTTCAAAGGGCTTGACTATGTAATCGTCAGCCCCGAGCTCAAGCCCCAAAACCTTATCAAACGTGTCGCTTTTTGCGGTCAGCATAATGATGGGAACATTACCGGATTTTCTTATTTCTCGGCACACCTGTATGCCGTCAAGCTTGGGGAGCATCAGGTCAAGGATTATAAGGCACGGATTTTCCGTCCGGAATTTCTTCAGCGCTTCTTCGCCGTCGTAAGCTATAACCGATTCGAAGCCTTCCTTGACAAGGTGCAGCCTCACAAGCTCGCATATGTTAGCATCGTCGTCAACAACGAGAATTTTATTCTTACTGTTCATAAATTACACCCCTTTTTATTGATTATTCTTTTTCACCAACATTATTATAGCACATATCCTACAAAAAAGAAATTAAAAATATTCTATCTTCACAAAAAATTTACATATTGCACTTATCGGAAAAATGAGTTATAATAAATAAGAATAAATTACTAAAGGATGCGATTTTTTATGAAGATGGGAATAGTAGGGCTTCCGAATGTCGGAAAGAGTACGCTTTTCAACGCAATAACAAAAGCAGGAGCGGAGTCGGCAAATTATCCTTTTTGCACAATCGAACCGAATGTAGGGGTTGTCGCGGTTCCGGATTTCAGAATGGATGTTTTGGCAAGGATGTATGACCCGGAAAAATACACGCCTGCCGTTGTGGAATTTGTCGATATTGCCGGGCTTGTTAAGGGTGCTTCCAAGGGAGAAGGCTTGGGAAACAAGTTCCTTTCGCATATAAGAGAGGTTGATGCGATAATTCATGTTGTAAGGTGCTTCGAGGATCCCGATATAGTTCATGTTGACGGCAGTATTAACCCCATGCGTGATATCGAAACAATCAATTACGAGCTTATTTTTGCCGATATGGAAACCGTTGACAAAAGAATTGACAAGGCTGTAAAGCTTTTGAAGGGGGATAAAAAATATCAGGCCGAAATCGATGCTTTGGAAAAAATAAAGCAGTGCTTGGAAAGCGGAAAGCCGGCCAGGGCCGCCGACGTATCGGCGGACGAATGGGCGCTTCTTTCGGATATGTCGCTTTTGACGGCAAAGCCGGTTATATATGCCGCGAATGTTTCGGAGGATGAATTATCATCGGGCGCCGAAGGAAACATATATTTAAAAGAGCTTAACTCGCTTGCGGAAAAAGAAGGCAGTGAGGTGCTGACGGTTTCGGCCAAGATTGAAGAGGAAATAAGCCAGCTTGACCCCGAAGAAAAAGAGGAATTTTTGAAGGAGCTTAATTTAACCGAATCCGGTCTTGACCGCCTTGTTAAAAAGAGCTATAAGCTTTTGGGACTTATAAGCTA
>CAZRUB010000120.1:0-4811 GCA_964603185.1 uncultured Ruminococcus sp. | reverse complement strand
AAAAAGAAGCAGTTGTATGAGTATTTAAATTATCCATTACAAGAACAATTTTTTCTGCATCAGGATAAGCCTCATCAATTAACCATTTCATTTGTTTTGCCCAATCTTCACCGGTTCTACGAATTAGTGCATGCGCTTGCCGCCATTGTCCTAATGGTTCAGTAAACATAAAAATCGAGCAAGAACCTTTGCGAACGTATTCACAATCATATTTTTTTATATGATTTTCTTCGCTTAATGGCAGTGGCTGAATTTGCTCATCTAAAAGTTGAAAAGGTTTCTCATCCATGCAAATAACAGGCTTCCTGGCATCATAAGGGCGAGAGTATACTTCCAAAACATCTTCCATACGAGAAACAAAGTCTGCATTTTGCTTTGGTGGAATGCACCACATAGTTTTTAAATGAGGCTTATATTTCGTTTTTTTAAAAGTCGATGTACAGTCATATGCGAAAGCTCATCAACAAAGTGAAGTTCTACTGCCCTTTCACTCAAAAGACGAACTGTCCATCTGGCATAGCCTTCCGGTGGATTACTACATGCTAAAGCAATAATTTTTGCTTCCGTTTCTCCATCTAGTTTCGGAGCTCTGGGCGGTGTTTCTCTTTTCTTGCGTGCGAGATAGGTTTCGATATTTTGGGTTGCTAAAAATTCATCACGCATATTATACACTGCTTGAACAGATATTTGGGCATATTCTGCTGTTCTCTTGTATCTGACATGATCAGATTTGCCTGTACGATCTAACATGAGTAATACTCTTGCTCTGGTTATTACATGGGAGTTATGATTCCCTTTGCGTATAATTTCTTTTAGTTGAAGCTGTTCTTCTTCGGTTAAATAAATATTTTTGTTCAGCATCGTGGTATACCTCTTTGTCTTTTTCTTTAAGTATACCATATTAAATCACAAAAGTAAAGTTTAAATCGTTACGACGTACTACGAGTGAATGTGTTCATCGTCGCGGGCACAAGGCCACGGGCGGATAATATCCGCCCCTACGGATTCGAGCCGCGCAGGTGCGCATTTTCCGTAGGGAATTTTCAACCTACAGCATTATTTTTCAAGCTTATATGTATTGTTGTTATAATCAACCGTTATTTTGCTTCCGTCGGAATACGTAATCTCATAAACCTTGTCCGCAACCCTTTCGTGCTTCTCCATGAATTCATACTGAAGATAGGAAAGCTCGTTATAAATATCATATGTTTTCTTGGAAGCCTCAACACTCTCCTTCAGCTCCTCCTCCGTTGACATTCTGAAGTCCTTTCCGCCCATCCAGTCATTTCCGTTGGAAACGAATTTCGAATAATAGTAAATCGCCGGACGTCCTCCGTATTCAATCATCTTAAGCATAGCCTGCGGGTCTTCGTTCAGCGCCGCATTGACCGTTCCGGAGCTCGGGTTGGACAAAACTATTCCGTGATATACGAGCTGGGTGAAGGGCACAAACTCATCTATCCAGTCCGCCTCGCCGTCCTGACGCTCATTCTTAAAATGTCTTCTGAACGAATCGTAAAGCGTGTAATCATAATATTTATAATTAAAATCAAAGGAGCACTCACTGCCTATGCAGCCGAAAAGCTCACGGGAAAGGATAAAGAGCTTGTCAAAGTATTCAACGCCCTCCTTATAGTTAACCTTATGCTGATTAGACCAGCAGTTTCTCGGAGGTGTTGCCGTGATAACATCGATATAGTGTGTACCCGAAAAGCCGAGCTCGGCAAGCTCCGGCAGGGTTTGGCACGAAATCTCGTACGCTCTCTTCGGGCATACGTTGTAGGTTCTTCCTCCGCCCCAATACGTTGCCTGAATTGACAGCGATCTGTCCTTTTTCTGTGCCACATCCGCCGCGCACAAATTCTTTGCAAGCGAATATCCGTCCGTACTGTTCGTATGGCAGCAGATTGTATAGCCCAATTCATGAGCGGTTTTAATAAGCTTTTTCAAGCCCTCCGTTCCGCCGAGTGTTTTCTCCGCAGGCATAATCTGCGGCCACCTTCCGTCATGACCGCCGTTATTAAAGCCCACAAGGCAAAATTCCGCCTTCTCGATTCCGGCTTTTTTATAAGCATGCATAAGCTTTTCAACATCGGCAAAGGTTGCGGCAACATGAACCGGAGGCTCATTTTCATCCGTCTGCTCGACAACCTGACAGGGAACCGGCTTCCACCCTTGTCTTACGCGGACATACATTGTTTCCGCCGCATAGCGAAGTGCGGGATGAAGGCGCTCCTTAATGGACTTAAATCCGTTTGCAAGGATATAGCTTCTGTATTCGCGCGCCATTGCACTGTAGGATAAATCGCCCGAAAGATAGTGTGTTCTTATTACGATATCCTCATATATTTCTTCCGTGCGAACCGCAAAGCGAAGATAAAATTTATATGTATTATCTTTTATTTCCACATAATACCACATTATTTCCCTCATCCCCGTGGCAAACGTGATATACGCCTTATCGTTATGGTTTATTCCCATAACCGTCATTCTCGGGAAGGCACACTCGATATTCGCATCGGCATGCGCCTTAAAGGAGCCTATTGCGGGCTCCGACAATTTATTGTTTCCCGGGAGAAGGAAAAAGCCCTTATCACCCGCTTTAATTTCGGTTTCGTTAACCAAAACGTCAATGCTTGCTATTTTATTTGCGTCAAGGCCTTCCGCCGAAAGACGCGCTTCCTTAACGTTTCCGTTTTCGTTTACGCTGAGCTTAGCCTCTTCCACCGCTCCGTCCGCATAAGTAATTTTCGCCTCAAACATAAAAAATACCTCCTTTTTTGTATTGATTATAGCAAATCTTTATGGTATAATCAATATAATAAACAATCCAAAAACATAACAAAACAAACTCGGAGGCTTAAAATGAACATTCACGAATTCAATCCTTTCGTCCGATTTATGGACAAGCGGCGCGGCGGAACGCCGTACAGTGATTTTGTTTTGGCGTACGACCACAGATTGTTTTATGTAACCCTCGGCGGCATACGCGTGCTGTACGAAGGCAACGATGTTTTGCTTCGCGAAGGGCAAGCCGTTATAATTCCGCCCGGCACGAAATATAAGCTTGAATATTTATTTAATTCCGAGTATTATGTTTTGAATTTCGACTTTACATATAACAACGAATTAATCGGCCGCAATCCGATAGTTCCCGATGTCGAAGCGGCGTTTGATTCGAAGCGCATAATATCCTCCGAAACCTGCGGCTTCTTCCCCGCTGTCCTTTCAAGTGAGTCCGACGCCTCGGAGTTTTTTTCCCATATTCACGAGTTATATTCCAAAAAGGATTATCTTTACAACGAATTGATTTCCGCCGGCTTAAAAAAATTCGTTACGGAGGCGCTGGCGTTCACCCGATACGACAAAACCCCGGACGATATGAAAAAAATTCTTTCTTTTCTTAACAGGCATTATCTCGACAGCCTCACAAACTCGGATATTGCCAAGGAATTTTCCTTTCATCCGAATTATATAAACAGAATCTTCAAGGAGCATACCGGGAAAACCCTTCATGCATATATAATCGACCAAAGGTTGAACAAGGCCTGCAAATTGCTTTTGTCAACCGAATTATCCGTAGCCTCGGTTTCGGAGATGTGCAGCTTCGATTCCTACGCTTATTTTATCAAATGCTTCAAAAGGCGCTTTTCTTTGCCTCCCGCTCAATATCGCCGCGCCAATAAGGCAATGCTTTGAGAATATGTCCTTTTTATATTTTAAAACCAAAATCCGCATGCCGACGGCATGCGGATTTTTATTATGCAAGATAATTAATGTCTTCCATTTCGATGGGATATTCAAGCTCAACGCTCTGATAAATGTTAACGCCGGTTCCCGCCGGAATAAGCTTACCTAAGATAACATTCTCCTTAAGGCCGAGCAACGGATCGCTCTTGCCCTTGATTGCCGCTTCCGTAAGAACTCTCGTTGTTTCCTGGAACGACGCTGCCGAAAGGAACGAATCCGTCGCGAGCGCCGCCTTTGTGATACCCAAAAGCACATCTCTGCATACGGGCGGGTTTGTTCCGTTTTCTTCCGCCGCTTCGCACGCAAGAATATAATCCAGTCTGTCGACCATGGAGCCTACAAGCCACGAGGTATCTCCCGCGTCCTCAACCTTAACCTTCTTCATCATCTGACGGACGATTACCTCAACGTGCTTATCGGAAATTTCAACACCCTGCTGACGGTAAACGCGCTGAACCTCCTGAATCATATAGCGGTGAACCGCATCCTTACCCTTAATTCTCAAAATATCACCGGGATTTACCGGGCCCTTTGTAAGAGCATCGCCGGCCGCAACACTATCGCCGTCCTTAACCTTAAGCTCAACTCCGTAGCGGATAGCATAGGTTTCTGCTTCACCGGTTTCGTTATTCGTAACCGTTGCCTCTCTCTTCTGCTTTGTTTCGCTTATCTTAACCGTACCGTCGATTTCCGTGATTGTCGCAAGACCCTTGGGCTTCCTTGCCTCGAAAAGCTCCTCGATTCTGGGAAGACCCTGTGTGATATCGTTCGATGCAACACCGCCGGAGTGGAAGGTTCTCATCGTAAGCTGAGTACCGGGCTCACCGATTGACTGAGCCGCAATAATTCCGACAGCCTCACCGATATTAACCGGTGCGCTTGTTGCAAGGTTTTCGCCATAGCACTTTGCGCATACCCCGACTCTTGCGCGGCATGTAAGAACGGAGCGAACCTTAACCTCTTCGATTCCCGCTTCTTCAACGGCTGCCGCCATATCGTCGTTAATAAGGGTATTCGCCTTAACCATAACCTCGCCGTTTTCGGGGTTGATAATATCCGCC
>CAZRUB010000119.1:0-4819 GCA_964603185.1 uncultured Ruminococcus sp. | reverse complement strand
TATAAGCTTTTCGGATACACGGTAAGCACACTTAAGGGAAAGCCCACAAACTCGGAATTTATCGCCCTTATCGCCGATAAGCTGAGGCTTGAAGCCAATGCGGGATAATCCCGCAGTTGAAAAAAATAAGCATAGTCGCTAAAGACTGTGCTTATTTTTTTCCGAACAACTATTTTAATATGAAGGTGAAAACCAAAAGCACTATTATACCCAAAACAATTCTGTATTTACCGAATATCTTAAAGTCGTGACGCTTCACGTAATCGGTTAAAAATTTCACGGAAGCGAGAGAAACAAGATACGCGACCGCCATGCCGACGATAAGCAGTATCCATTCACAGCCCGTCATTACATACTCGTTCGTCGCAAGCTTCAAAAAGCTTACTCCGAACATAACCGGTATGGCAAGAAAGAACGAAAATTCCGCCGCCGCTTCACGGGAAAGCCCCAGAATAACAGCGCCCAAAATCGTTGCGCCGGAGCGCGATGTGCCGGGCACGATGGAGAGCACCTGGAAAAGCCCGATTAAAAGAGCGGTTTTATATGTAAGTGCGCTTATATCGGTTACCGTTGCGCTTTTTTTGCGGTTCTCGATTATGATGAAGGCAACACCGTATATAATAAGCGTGGCGCTTATAACATACGGGTTTTCGAAATGCTCCATTTGCTTGTCAAGCAAAAGCCCGATAACCGCGGCGGGTACACATGCGATTATCACCTTAAACCACATTTGCCATGTTGCACGCTTCTCTTCGGCGCTTTTCTTCGGCGAAAACGGGTTAAGCTTATGAAAATAAAGCGTTGCGATTGCCAAAATGGCGCCAAGCTGAATAACATAAAGAAAAACATCGGTTGTAAGAAAGCCCTTGTCCGTCCCTAAAAATTCATTCACCAAAATCATATGGCCGGTTGAGCTTATGGGCAACCACTCGGTAATTCCCTCCACAATTCCCAAAAAAATCACTTTTAACATTTCAAGCATAAAAAATACCTCCTTACCTGTATATTATATTATGCCGCTCGTTTAAAATCAAGATAAAATAATAAAAATATCCGTAAGGGAACAATCGGAAAGCAGGGCCGACCGCAATGCGGTAGGCCCTGCTCTTCTTAATTTTCCTTTTACATGCCGACAAGGAAGCGGTCGACAACAAGCTGCCTGAATTCTTCGGAAAGCGTTGCGAAATATGCCGTGAAGCCCGTAACTCTGACAACAAGGTCGGGATAAAGCTTGGGATCCTTATGCGCCGCAAGAAGCTTATCTTTATCCAAAATATTGATGTTTATAAGCGTTCCGCCCTGCTTAAAGTGCGTTTCTATAAGGTTTAACACCTTTTCGATTCCGCCCTCGTCCGCGGTAATTCCGGGATCGAATTCCAGCTGAAGCGGAGCGGTATTTCCGTAGCCGCACTGAACGGAGGCTATACCGTTTGCCTGCGCGGTTACCGCGCCGTCGTTTCTGAAGCCGGGATTCGGATTTGCTCCGTGGGATATGGGCTCGCCCTTCAGCCTGCCGTTCGGCGTAGCACCCACCGTGGAGCCGTATTCTATCGAACGCGCCCATGAGAACCAGCCGGGAATAAGACATCTGCCCTCAGGCATTTTTTGGTTATGTACCTTATCCACAAAGCTTTCCGTAAGCTTTTTTGCCCATTCGTCGGAAACGGTTCCGCCTTGGCAATATCTCGGAGCCGATTTCATCATTGCGCGAATGCGCGCGCCCTTCTCTCCGGCGAAATTGCTTTCAAGGCATTCATAAAGCTCATCCCAGCCGAGAACGCCCTCCTTTTCGATACGAGCCTCCATTGCGCCGAAGGAATCGGCAACGACGGCAAGGCCCGCACCGTCCACACCGACGGTATAAAGCTCGGCGCACTGTGAAATATCCTTGCCCTCCTCAATGGTGTGGTGCATCATCAAATTCATTATAAGCTCCGGGGTAACCTCCGCCTGATGCTCGATATGAAGATTAACACCCGCCGCGGTAACCTCCACCGCTTTTTTAAGATGCTCGTTATAAAGCTCAAAAAGCCGTTTTGTCGAGCGCTCTTTTTCCTCCTTCATATCGTAAAGAGCCGCTTCCATAACCTTTGCAACATTGATTTTAACCGTATCGTTCATCGGAAATTCTTTTCCCGGAACGCACATCCAGTTGCAGCCGACGGCTATTCTTTCGCGGGCGGTCTTTTTATCGCAACCGTTTCTCATATAGCCCTCCGCAAGTGACTTATCTCCGCAGAAGCGAGGCCAGCCGTTTTTATTCTTGAAAAGATAATATACAGCCCTCTTAAGGAATTCCCTGTCGCAGTTCTCGTGCACGCGTACGGAAAGATTTGCCGCAATGTTAATGGCATCCGCCGCATCCAAAATGAGATAAGAAAGGTGATTTGTCAGGTCCTTGTCGTTTTCGTCAACACCGGAAAGCTGATAATAATGCGGGTCAATCAAAAGAAGATTTGCGATCAAGAATTTTGCTTTTTCATCGTCCAATATTCCGCTCTTGACATCGCGCTCATAGTAGGGATATAAAAGGGTATCCAATTGGAAGCCGGCGCCGTCACGGGTGTAAATTCTGGATGCGCAGTTAAAATACGCCGTCCACTGGCAAACCTCATAAAAGGTCTTGGGCGCGCCGGTTCTGATGTTTTTGTTCACCTCAAGCATTTCCTTAAGGCTTTCCTTGATTTCGGGACGCTCCTCCTTTTCGATAAGCTCTTCGATTTTCGCAATGTGCCTGTCGATAAAGCGAATGATTGCGCGAACGCACTTTTCCTCCGCGTCGTAAAACGCCTTTTTATTCGGATTGATTTTTCTGTATTTTTCTATTTTGTCCAAAAATCCGCCGAAGCCCATTTCAAACCCCATGGTATAATCGCACGCAAGATGAGCGTCGCCGTCTATTCCGGTGGTTATGTTATACTTTGCCTGGAGCGGCTTTAAGTGATCGTAAGGGAAGCGAATTTCGTCCCAGCGCTTGCTTCCGACGTCATTCTTTTCCTCGTCGGTGAGGATGTGAATGCTTGAGTTTTTCGTCTGCCACTTGGGCGAAAAATGCTTGTCGCCTCTGTAATGCACCAGCATATCGCGCCATCTGCCGGCAAGCGCCTCCATCGGGTCCACATAAGGCGGATGCGCGTCGATAACGCGGCAGAAGTTCTCGCTCATTCCGTCCAAATTGTAAAAGCTGTAATTGGGACTGTTGTACCATGGGTCAACGCAGTAATCGTCCGGAAGCGGAACGGTTCCGAAATCGTCAATATCCATAAAGCCGTCCTGCTCCTTCTTTTGAAGCGTGTGCTTTATCTTTGTTTCGCGCATACTGTTTAATCTATCTTGATAGGTCAGCATAATATTTCAATTCCTCCATTTTTTCTTTTTTCGGCACCTCGAAGTGAGTGCCCTCTTTTCCGAGCGCCTTTTCCTTTGATAATCCCAGCGGGTGATACGGCAAAAGCTCATATGCCGTAATGTTCTTAAGCTCCTTCAGGAAATCGCGCACGGCGCCTATTTCCTCTTTTGTGTCATTTATTCCCGGAATTATCGGCGTCCTCGCAATAAACGGGATTCCGAGCTCATCCAGCCTTTTGAAATTTTCCTTGATTTTTTTGTTCGGAACACCGGTGTATTTTTCGTGCTTTGCCGAATCCCAAATTTTGAAATCACACATAACCAAATCCATTTTCCCAAGAACCGCCTCATCGAAAATAATCAGCGAGGTTTCGATTGCGGTGCCTATGCCGTTTTCGCGGCACATATCCGCAAGAACGGCCACCGCTTCCTTGTGAAGCATGGGCTCACCCCCGGAAAAGGTCACTCCGCCGTCCTTATTGTAATAATCCTTGTCCAAAAGAATTTGAGCGAAAATTTCATCCTCGTTCATAGCTTTGCCGCATGTAACGCGCGCGCCGGAATAGCAGCCCTTGTCGCACAATCCGCAGCCGATACATTTTTCCGGATAAAGCATAACCTCCGGCTCCGTGGCTATACACTCCGGATTGTGGCACCACACGCAGTGAAGCGGGCACCCCTTAAAAAACACAACGGTTCTTATCCCCGGCCCGTCATGAACGGAGGCGCGCTCAATATCGGTAATTACCGCGTTCATTTTTCAACATGCTCCTCTTTATGTGAGGCGGCGGAACGAATCGCGGCGTCCAAAATCGCCATAACCCTCATATTCTGAGCAAGAGTAACCTCTAAAGTTAAGGGCTCTCCCGTCTTTTTGGAATGCATATAGTGTGCTGCGATATTTTTCATGTTGTGCGGGAAGGGCACCTCGGGAACGGTAAGCTCATTCCCGTATAAGTCAACCGCCAAAACATCCGCGCCGCCTTCCTTGCGCACGGTATAAATAACGCCCTTTTCGCCCATGATAACCGGCCCCGCGGGAAGAACCTTCTGCGGCATCGTCCACGTTCCCTCCGCAACGGTCACCGTTTCGGGATATCTTATTATCGCGCTGACATTGTCCTCCGCATCGGAATAGGGTGTGTTAAGGTTTTCGCCGTAAGCCGTAACGCCGATGGGATCGCCCTCCTGCAGCAGTGCGGAATACATGCTTCCGTAGCATAAAATATCCAAAAAGGCACCGCCGCCCATATGCTTTTGATACCACCAGGTTTTGCTTCTCGCCTCGTCCGTCATCTCCTCCGCAGTTTCCGAAACCCCTCTGTACTTCGCGCCGGCAATCAGAGCGCCCATGTTCAGAGAAAATATTTTCTTGTTCTTCAGGTTGTCCGGCACATCGCCCTTTGCAATACGCTGCGCCAGTCCCTCGACAACCGCCGTCTTGCCGACACCCGGCTCACCGATCAGCACC
>CAZRUB010000118.1:0-4882 GCA_964603185.1 uncultured Ruminococcus sp. | reverse complement strand
CGAAAGCGGAAATCCGCCTCTCAAAATCGGAGTTCGGATTATTCTCTTTCGGCTAAAGTGAGGGAGGAAGAACCCGTGAACGAAAACAAAATTTATCGGCAGAGCTTAAAATATCATTTTAAGCCCGAAAAAGGCTGGATGAACGACCCGAACGGCTTAGTGTTTTTCAAAGGTAAATATCATGCCTTTTATCAGCACAGTCCGAATTTTGAAGCTCCGTGGAAGGAACCCATGCATTGGGGACACGCCGTTACCGAAAACTTTATCGATTGGGAGGAATTGCCGATTGCTTTGACACCCGACGAGGATTATGATAAGAACGGTTGCTGGTCGGGCACCGCAATTGTGAAGGATGATACCTTGTTTTTGATATATTCCTCTGTAATATGCGGCGGTGAATCCGAACCGCGCCGAATACAAACCGTAAGTATCGCTTACTCCGAGGACGGCATTAATTTTAAGAAATACGAAAACAACCCGGTTATTCGCGATGTCCCGAGCGACGGAAGCCGAAAGGATTTCAGGGATCCGGCACTCATTTATTCCGACGGCACCTTTTATTGCGTCATGGCAACCGGCCACGAAGAAACCGAAACCGCTCGACTGCTTCTTTACAAAAGCGATAATTTGTTTAATTGGGAGTATGTCGGCATTATGCTTGAGCGCGAAAATTCGGTTTATGCCGAATGTCCGTCGTTCGTGCGCATGAACGATAAATTTTTGCTGGCGCTATCCGTTACCCCTCGAAACGGGCGGCATTACTTTGAGCTTCTGTACGGTTCGTTTGACGGACTGAAATTCCGAGCCGAGGCCTCAGGCAAAAGCATTTACGAGGGGCCTGACCAATACGCAGGACAGGTGTTCGGCGATCCCATGGGAAGAAATATATTGATTTCGTGGATTCCCGGATGGAGCTATCAAAATTTCATCGAAAAAGATATCGGATGCTTATCCCTCCCGTGCGAAATAAAACATAAGAACGGGCAAATCTCGGTATTTCCCATCAAGGAGGTTCAACACCTTCTAAAGGATGAGGATCCCGCAGTTAAAATTACCGAAAAGGGTTTTGTTATCGAGCGCGAGGGCCGCAGTCCCGTTGAATACATCGGCAAATTGACCGATTTGAAAATTTTAAGAGACGGCTATATACTTGAAGCTTTTGTCAACGGAGGCGAAAAGGTTTTTACGGCCGTGTTGTGATATACGTTTAGACGGCTCCGATTTTCGTAAACGGATTATCCTCCGGCGGCTATCATGATAACAGAGATAATCCCCATAATTATAATGAGCGCTTTTTTTCCGTTCATTTTCTCACGAAACAACATCGCGCCCGAAACAACCGAAAGCAAAATCCCTCCAATATTCAACATCGGGAAAAAAACCGCACTGTCAAGGAGTCCGGCAAGAAGGGTGTTAAGCAGATTGGATAACCCAAAAGCCGCGCCTACGCCGCAACCGCAAATTGCTTTGTTTTTAACCTTTTGCACCTCTCCTTCGGACAACAAAAAAAACACAAACGATACAATTCCCGCTATCGCAAAAGCCGTTGTCACAAACACTTGCCTTTGTTCGGGATAAGGCGAGCTTTGCTGAAACTTTTGCATAATTCCGAGGCCGCCCGAAGAAAGCATCGCGCATACCAAAGGAATGATATAAGCGGTAATACTTTTTTGTCCGGCTCCTTTTTTTGAGAATCCGCCTGTTGCAAAAACCGTCGAAGTTGCCGTAGCAATGCCGAGTATATTCAAAAAAGTGAGCTTTTCTTTCCAAAACAAACCTCCCGACAACGTCGGAAAAATAAAACCGAGGGAATATATCGTTGAGCAAATGCCCACATCCCCCTGTTGCAGTGCAGAGGTATAGCAATACTGCGCACCCAGGAGTAAAATCCCGTAAATCAAGGAATAAATCACAGTCTGCAATGCGGGCATTTCAAAGTGATAGCCTCCGACAGATATTAAAACAATACTGCCGCAAGCAAATATGCATGTTTGTATCAAGAAGAATTGCTTCGTTCCGAATTTCACGTCGGAAATTCCCTTGGAAAGAATATTCCGCGCGCATGAAAGAACAACGCTTAAGCAAAGAAGAAGGTATGTCATTTTACTTCTCCCCGAATTATTCTTGCCATTTCTTCGCTTAATATCACGCGGTTATCATCATCCACCAAGCTGAATCTGTTCCCGTCGTTGGGAGTGCTTAGATAATTCCACACACAATAAGGAATGCTCCATTCCTTCAGTATTGTTATCACATCACGCATCCAGTTTTCTCTGTATTTAATGTTGCAATGCCTGATTGTACCGAATTCTCCGCACCACAAAGCCTTATTCGGGTTGTTTTGGATAAATCGTTTTGCCGGCTCCATATACCGTCTTAAAAATTCAATATCCATTCTTTCAATATCGTTGTAGGCATTTCCAACGCCGTGCAATCTGTGATAATCCCTGTATCGTTCAATGTCATCGGTCGGATACGGCATTTTTCGGTTGTAATAGAGCGGGCCTGCCTGCAATACACCTTGCTGATGTGTAAATTCATGCGGTGCATAGCAATGAAAGGTATAAATGATATTCTCGTCATCATAAACCTTAAGCTCGTCAAGGGCAGGCGGATTATTCCACTGTGTGCCGCCGACTATCAGTAATCTTTCTTTGTTAATTTTCCTTATTGCGTTTATTGTTCTTTCGGCAAGGCAGTTCCATTCAGCTCCCGTTGCATTTACAACCTCGTTCAAGAGCTCAAAAGCAACGGTATTATCGTTCGAAAATCTTTCCTCAAGCTTCAGCCAAAGAGAAACGAATCTGTTTTGAAGCTCTTCATCCTGCATAAGGCCTTTTTCTTCCAAAATATCGCAGTAATTTCCCACGGCCTTGTGCATATTCAAAATAGGTCGAAGATTATACTTTTTGCACCACAACGTGAATTCGGATAAAATATCAAGGATTTTTTCTCTGTATCTGTAGGGGGTTTCCTCCAGAACTATCTGGTCAAAGCCCAAGCGTATGTGATCCATGCCGAGAGATGCAATATATGCAATATCCCTTTCGGTGATATAGCTTTCAAAGTGCTCCATATCCCCTATTGTAATTTTCAGCCTTTGTTCCTTCGGCAAAACGTTAAAGCGCTTGTAGTTTGTCAGCCAGCCTCCGATCCCCATTCCTTTTTGCAATCCTTCTGTTTGTTTCATAAAAATCACTCTCCCTTTTTGACATTTTAACACACGATCAAAAAATAAAGTTATGTTTTTTTCTCTAAAAACTTGTACAAAAGATAGATTTGCGGTACAATAAAAAGGGTGATATTATGAATTACAAAATAACCGCTACTCAAAGCGGCGTAAAAACATATCCTCTTCATAAGCATAATAATTATGAAGTTATGCTTTATATTCAGGGCAACGGATGCCTTCGCACTCAAAATACCGATTACCCCTTTTCCCCCGGAAGTATTATCATAGTTCCGCCGGGAACCGAACACGGCTCAACCTCCGATAACGAATTTAAAAACATATCCGTCTGCGGTGAGTTCGAAAACCTGTTTCATTTCGAAAATGTCGTCACGATGATTGATAATCAGCAAAACGAGGCCAAAGCCCTTGCGGAAATAATATACAACAATCGTTTCAAGAACGAAGGATATATTTCAAAATTGTGTTCCGCATACGCCTATTTTATTTTGCAGAACCGAAATATCGAAAGCCCTATTGTTGCATCGGTAAATAAAATCACAGAGGAAATCACCGGGCATTTTTGCGATTATAATATAAATTTATGCGGCATTCTTCAAAAAAGCGGCTATGCGGAGGATTATATAAGAGCACAGTTTAAAAATATAACAGGAAAAACTCCGAATTCTTTTTTAACCGATATCAGGATAAAGCATGCTGTTTTTTTAATCGATATATACAAAAGCACACTTTCCTTACAACAAATATCCGAAATGTGCGGATATGTCGATTATGTGTATTTTCAAAGAAGGTTTAAAGAGATAAAGGGCATGTCCCCGAAGGAGTACAGAGCTTCCTTGTAACCGCTTGCTCCGTCCGAGCAATACTCATGCTCAAATCCCCAAAAGAGCGTTCATATGAGCATGGACTTTCGCAATACCTTCAGCATGCTTTGGATATATATATATCGTTGAACAAATGAGGTGTATTCTATGATTTTTTATGTAACAAAACAAACCTTCGAAAGATACAAACTAAAAATGCCGGAGGATATGCGCTTCCCCATAAACGAGATTGGCAAATCGATAATTTTAAGAGAAGGCGGCAACAGGTTATTGGAATGGGGCGGTAAATTATTTTACTTTGATAGAAGAAAATGTATTCAGTTTGTGAATTTTGCAAGCAAATTAACCTTATTTCTGTTTGATATAAAGATGGATGATTTGCCTAATGTCGGGAATTACATGGCAAACTATCTTTTTGATATATATTCCGAAGACAAAAAGATGACAAAATCCATTGAAAGATTTTTTGACGAACATCCGGCTTGTTGCTTTTCGAAGCTTATTGATAAAAGCGCTATAGCTACACTTAACCATACGCAGCTATCCTTTGCCGATGACGGCTACAGGTTTTATAGCTTTATTGAAAACGGCATTTTAAATACAAGAAAAATCAACAGAATGATAAACACAGATTGGTTGTTTACACAAAAGATAAACGGGGAAACAGAATATTTTTATGCAGCCGATAAATTTAAGGACTTGCTTACAGAAATGTATAAAAGCGTATAACTCGGTTATGGAAGTGAGTGTATAATAGGCAATCAAACAAATGAAACAATATTTCAAAGTATTAAACCAAAAGGAGAATATTATGCTTAAATTTATATGCTACCCAAAATGCACAACCTGTCAGAAAGCGAAAAAGTGG
>CAZRUB010000117.1:0-4884 GCA_964603185.1 uncultured Ruminococcus sp. | reverse complement strand
CGCTTATCTGCCCGTTCAGATATACTGCTTCCAGGCGGGCGAAGATAAGGGTACGCCCATAAACGAAACACACCCTCTATGGATGAAGTCGCCGTCGGAATGCACGGAGGATGAATACAAAAGCTTTTATCAAAGACTCTTCAAGCGCTATGACGAGCCGCTTTTCCAGATACACTTAAACACGGATTACCCCTTTAATCTTAAGGGAATTTTGTATTTCCCGAAAATCGAGAAGAATTCAATGAATTTAACCGGCGGTCCGGTTAAGCTTTACAACAATCAGGTGTTTGTTGCCGACAACATAAAGGAAATAATTCCCGAGTTTCTGCTTATGTTAAAGGGCGTGATTGACTGCCCGGATGTGCCGCTCAATGTTTCGAGAAGCTTTTTGCAGAACGACAGAACCGTCGGTAAAATCGCCGACCATATTGTTAAAAAAATCGCCGATAAGCTGACGGATTTGTTTAAGAATGACCGTGAAAATTACGAGAAATACTGGGAGGACATATCCGGCTTTATCAAGTTCGGAGCCATGAGCGACGTTAAGTTTTACGATAAGATAAAGGACTGCCTTATCTACAAAACGACGATGGGTAAATATGTTACCATGGCAGATTATCTGACGGATGAAAAAAAAGAGGTGTATTACGCGACAAGTGCCGAATATCAAAAGAGCCTTGTAAATCTTTTCAGCGACCAGGGAATAGAGGTTCTTGTAATGCCCGGACTTATTGACGCAACATTTGTTCAATTTTTGGAAAGCAAGTTTACGGATGTTAAGTTTATGAGCATCGATTCCGTAACGCCGGACAGCTTCAAGGAAGAAGGGAAGGGGGCGGACAAAGAAAAAACGAAGAAGCTTTTCGCGGATATTTTACCCAAGGATACGGAGATTGAAGCCGAAGCACTGAAAAACCGCGAAATCCCCGCACTTATCATGATCGATGAATATGCCAGAAGAATGAAAATGATTTCAGCGGCAATGGGCGGCGGAGATTTTCCGGATAAGAAGCGCTTGATGATTAATTTAAATAACCCTCTGGTGGAAAGCCTTCACGATATGGAAAAGGAGAAGGCCGAAATTGTTGTTAACCAGATTTACGACCTTGCAAGGCTGGAGTCCGAGCCCTTGGGTGCGGAGGAGCTTGAAAGGTTCATAAAAAGAAGCGTGGACATGCTTGGCATGATAAAATAAAAAAAGGGCTTTTTGCCCTTTTTTATTGTGAAATTTTCAGAGAGAATTTTCGACTATATAAGTCGCACGGAATACGCGGAAAAGCCCTTGCTTAAAAGCGCGCTTGCGGCACAATCGGATTTTTTTTGCGAGTCGAACAAGCCGTACACACATGAACCGGAGCCGCTCATCATAACACCCTGTGAGCCGCAAGAACGCAAAGCCTCATAATACATCTTGATTTCCGGACGGATGGTTACTGCGGCGTTTTCGAATGCGTTGAAAAGCTGAGAAGCAACAATGACGAAATTGTTTTTTTTGACGGCTTCGGTTATTAAAGTGTGTGGGGGGGAGGGCTTCTTCGCTTCGGTGTCGTAGAGCTTATACATATTTTTGGTATTAAGCGAAAAATCGGGCTTCAAAATAACGGCGAAGGTGTTTGTGAGAGCGGGGAGCGGCGTTATGACATCGCCTATGCCTTCGCAGAGCGCAGCGCCCTTTTTCATACAAAACGGAACATCAGCGCCGAGCGAGGCACCGAGTGAAAAAAGCTCCTTTTCCGAATAAGGCCTTCCACACAGATAATTAAGCCCCGTGAGCACTGCGGCACCATCGGTGCTGGAGCCGCCGAGCCCGCCGCCGACGGGAATTCGCTTGCGTATGTTTATCAAGGCTCCGCGGCGTATATCGGCGGAGGAAAAGAAAAGCTCCGCCGCTTTATATGCGATATTTCGGTCATCGGTGGGAAGATAGGGCTTGTCGCATGATATAACTATTTCCTTTTCGGTCGATAATGAAACAGTCACGCTGTCGCGCAGGTCTACGGTATGCATAACGGTTTTGATGTCATGATATCCGTTGCTTCGTATTCCGGTTATGTCCAAATACAGATTTAATTTTGCGTTTGCCGAAACGGTAATATCCAATTTAAGCTCCCCCTTACGATATTATATAATATGATAACATAAAGGGAAGCCAAAGTCAAATTATAAAATTATGCAAATCAAACCTCCGGAGCCTTCGTTTATTATTCTCTCCAGTGTTGTGCGAAGCTTTTCGCGTGCATCGTCCGGCATTCTGGAAAGCTTATTGTTAAGCTCCTCGTTGACAAGCTCGTGAAGGGATTTTCCGAATAAATTGGATTCCCAAAGCTTTTTGGGATCGGATTCGAATTCCTCAAGCAGATAATGAACAAGCTCTTCCGATTCACGTTCGGTGCCGACGATGGGGGCGACAACGGTTTCGATATCCGCGCGCATCATGTGTATGGAAGGGGCGCCGGCGGAAAGACGCACGCCGTATTTTCCGCCCTGCTTTATTATTTCGGGCTCTTCAAGCCGAAGCTCATCTATGGAGGGGGATACTATTCCGTAGCCCGTTTCTTTAACCTGGTGGAGAGCATATTTTATTCTGTTGTATTCCTTTTCCGTTTCGGAAAGCTTGATTAAAAGCTGCATAAGCTTTTCCTCATTATCGATATCAAAGCCTGTGGTTTCGTTTACGGTATTGTAGAAAAGCTCGTCGCTTACTTTTACCTCGGCGGTTATTTCACCCGTGCCGAGGTTAATATTGTTAACGTATGCGGCGGAGATATAGTCCTCCTCGGAGAGCGCATCGGTCAAATGGTGTATTTGGCTGATTCGGTCTATTTTATAAACGGTTTCGCGGATTTTGGAATAAATGTCTTTTTTTAATTTATGGTCGGGGGCGAGCGCCTCTATCCAGCCCGGGATGCTTATGCCGATTTCCGTTACGGGGAATTCGTAAAGAACTGCTTCGAGCAACGAAGAAATATCCGACTCCGTTAACTCGGCGCAATTTATTCTTTTTACGCTTATATCATACTTTTCGGAAATTTCACGTGCGGCTGCTTTTGCGGCCTCGCCTTCGGGAGCGGCCGAATTCAAGAGCACCAAAAACGGCTTGCCGATTGCTTTAAGCTCGGATATAACACGGCCTTCGGCATCGATATAATCGCTTCGGGGGATATCGGTTACGGTTCCGTCCGTTGTTATAACAAGTCCGATTGTCGAATGCTCGTTGATAACCTTTTTCGTGCCGGCCTCCGCCGCGGCTTCAAACGGAAGAGGATCGTCCGACCACGGCGTTTTGACCATGCGCGGAGCGTCGGCTTCGAATTGCCCGATGGCTCCGGGAACGATGTAACCCACACAGTCTATCAATCTGACGTTAAGCGAGGACTTGTTTCCGTCGAAGGAAATTTTCACGGCTTCATTGGGTATGAATTTGGGCTCTGTTGTCATTATCGTTCTCCCGGAAGCGCTTTGAGGCATTTCGTCCGCCGCGCGCTCACGTTTATAAGGGTTATCGATTTTCGGCAGAACGAAATATTCCATGAATTTTTTTATAAAGGTTGATTTTCCCGTTCTTACCGGGCCGACGACTCCGAGATAAATATCGCCGTCTGTTCTCATGGCGATATCAGAATAAATGTTTTCCATAAAAATTCCTCCATATTAACTGTGGTTTGTATATATCTATGAGCTGTATCGGTGCTTTATGATTTTTTATTTAAGCCTTTTGAAAGTCCTGTGAGCAGAAAAAATGATTATTCTCTTTCGACTCCCCTTCGGTTAAGGATATTATTGCGAAAAATTGCGGTATTTTCATTTTTTTGTTGACAAATTGTGAACACCATGTTATTATATTTGTATGTGAAGCCGCTACATTAGTCCGCCACGGACGGGCAATGCGGCAGGCTTGATTAATCGATGTTAAGCCGGGTGGCTTAAAAATAAATATTGGAGGTTATAGGAATGAAAAAAGTATTGGCATTACTTCTCGCATGTCTTATGATATGCATGGCGTTTACCGCATGCGGAGGCGGAGAAGCGAACAATGGACAGAAGACGATTTACATAGGTGTGTACGAGCCTCAGTCCGGCGATAACGGAGCCGGCGGCAAGCAGGAAATTCTCGGTATGCAGTATGCAAACTCGCTTTACCCCACAGTTGAAATAGGCGGAGAAACCTATAATGTCGAATTGGTTTACGCTGATAACGAATCTTCAACGGACAAGGCTGTTTCCGCGGCATCCACTCTCGTTTCCAAGGGTGTATCGGTTGTGCTCGGCTCCTACGGCTCAAGCGTTGCTATTGCGGCGGGAGATACGTTTAAGGCGGCAAACATCCCCGCTATCGGTGTTACCTGCACAAATCCTCAGGTAACGGAGGGGAATGATTGTTATTTCAGAATTTGCTTCCTGGATCCCTTCCAGGGAACGGTTTTGGCAAACTACGCAAAGGAAGAGCTTAACGTTGAAACGGCTTACTGCTTGGGTCAGCTCGGAAACGATTATGACCAGGGGCTTATAAACTATTTCAAGGAAGCGGCAGAAGGCTTGGGAATTAAGGTTATAACGGAAAACTTCCCCGAAAATAACTCGGATTTCAATTCTTACATAACAAACGCAATAAATAATAACGCCGATGTTATTTATGCTCCCTGCTCCTTAAGCTATGCTCAGCTTATCGTTGAGCAGGCGGCGGCACAGGGCGTAGATTGCCCCTTGCTTGCATCGGATACATGGGATTCCAACGTTATCCTTGAGGCCGCTAAGGGTAAGGAACTTAACATTAACGTAACGACCTTCTATGCGGAGGGCGGAAATCCGGAATTCGAAAACGGCATTAAGGAATGGATTAACGGCGATTCCAAGAATCTTGCAAACAACGGCGGAAATGACACT
>CAZRUB010000116.1:0-4888 GCA_964603185.1 uncultured Ruminococcus sp. | reverse complement strand
GTCGCCGAAAACGAAATTCAAACCCAGGAGGAGCTTTCGGAGCATTTGCGTGGTCTTGGCTATGAGGTCACGCAGGCAACCGTTTCGAGGGATATTAAGGAGCTTCGTCTGGTCAAGGTTAAAAACGATAACGGAATTGTTTGCTACAGAGCCGACGCAAAATCCGACTCGGGAGATGTGGAGCAGCGTCTGCGTTCCATATTAAAGCACAGTATGGTGTCCGTGGATTCGGCGGAGAATGACGTTGTCATAAAAACTCTTTCCGGTGTGGCGCAAGCGGCCGCGGCGGCCATTGATGCTATGCATTGGAACGAAATAATAGGAACAATCGCGGGCGACGATACGATTTTGATGATAACTCGGTCGGAGAAAAGTGCTTCGGAGGTAATCGATAAGCTGAAAAAAATATAACGTGTCGACAAAAAAAGTAATATGCGCTTGAAGGAATTAGCGAGTTCTGACGGGGGCGCATTTATCTTCAGAGGATAATTATGCTTAGGAAATATATAGGAACAAAACAATTTTATAAAACGGTGCTGATGATAGCGGTGCCGATCATGATTCAAAACGGCTTTACAAACCTTGTCAATATGGTGGACAACGTTATGGTGGGGCGTGTGGGAACGGACGAAATGAACGGCGTTGCCATTATAAACCAGCTTTTGCTTGTTTATAACCTTACCGTATTCGGCGCGGTTTCGGGCGCGGGAATTTTCACGGCGCAGTTTTTCGGAAAGCGCGACCTTAAGGGTGTGAAAAACGTTTTTCGAATCAAAATGATTTTGTGCGCGGTTATAGCGGCAATAGGAATAGGAATTTTGATTGCGGCGAAAAGGCCGCTTATAATAAGCTTTCTTCATTCGGGAGGCGTAACGGGAAGCATCGAAAAAACCTATGCCTTTGCGGAGAGCTATTTAAAAATCATGCTTATCGGGCTGGTGCCTTATACGATAAACCAGTGCATTACAAGCACAATGCGCGAAACGTCGGAAACACTGCCTCCCATGTATGCGGGAATTTTGGCGGTAATTATCAATCTTTCCCTTAACAGTGTTTTGATTTACGGGCTCCTCGGCGCTCCCACCCTCGGCGTGCGCGGCGCGGCAATCGCGACGGTTATATCAAGATTTGCGGAGTGTGCCTTTACAATTGTTTACGCCAATGTGAAAAAGGAGAAAAACAGCTTTGTTTCGGGAGTTTTTTCGGAGCTTAAGCTTCCGAGGGAGCTTATCAGGGGCACCTTTGTAACGGCGCTTCCCCTGATGGCCAACGAAATGCTTTGGTCAATGGGAATGACCATGCTGGCGCAGTGTTATTCCACGCGCGGGCTTGCAACGGTCGGCGCGGTCAGCATAACCAATACCGTTGTTAACCTTTTCAACATCGTTTTCATTTCACTGGGGACAAGCATTTCCATAATTATCGGGCAAAAGCTGGGCGCGGGCAAGCTTTCCGAGGCGAAGGAGGACGATACAAGGCTTATCGCCTTCACCGTGACGGTATCCGTATTTGTTGCGCTTTTGATGGCGGCGGTTTCGCCGATTTTTCCGAGGGTTTACAATACGACCGAGGAGGTTAAGCTTTTAGCGCGGAGCTTTATCTTGATAAGTGCGGCGATTATGCCGTTTGACGCGTATCTCAACGCGGCGTATTTCACCTTGAGAAGCGGCGGAAAAACGGGGATAACCTTTATTTTCGACAGCGGATACGTTTGGGCGGTTGCGGTGCCCTTGGCGTGGTGCCTTTCGCATTTTACCGATCTTCCGCCGGTGCAGCTTTATTTCTTCTGCCAGCTTCAGGCGCTTTTAAAATCGGTCATCGGCTTCGCTTTTGTGAAAAGCGATATGTGGATAGTGAACATGGTTGAGAGTAAATAGCTATGGAGGTTATTGCGAGAATAAAATCGGATTTTCCGAGTAAATTCGGAATACCGCGTCAAAGCGGAATAACCGACGACGAGGCTTTTGTGATTTTCGAAAAAAAATACCGTGTGGACGAGGCCTTAACCGGTATAGAGGAATATTCGCACCTTTGGCTTATATGGGAATTTTCGGAAAACAAAAGAAGCTCCTGGTCGCCCACGGTGCGTCCGCCCAGGCTCGGCGGAAACAAAAGGGTGGGTGTTTTCGCCACACGCTCAAGCTTTCGCCCGAATTCCCTGGCACTGTCCTCGGTTCGGCTCAAAAGGGTTGAAAAATCCGCGGAATACGGGACGTATCTTGTGGTGTCCGGTGCGGATTTGATGAACGGTACGCCGATATTCGACGTTAAGCCCTATCTTCCTTATACCGATTGCCATTTTGACGCGGCAGGCTCATTTTCCGATGAGTATGCGGACTATAAAATTCAGGTTCGCTTTCTGCCCGGGTGTGAGGAAAACGTGCCCGCGGATAAAAGGGAAACGCTTAAAATAATTCTGGAAAACGACCCCAGACCTTCGTATCATAAGGACGGGCGGGAATACGCCTTCGAATATGCCGAGGTTCGGGTTAGGTTTAGATGTGAAAAAGGGGTGCTGACGGTTTTCGGCATCGAGAAAATTAAGGAGGAATAAGCTATGGAAAGGTACGCTTGGAAGGGCATGATTAAGGAGGGAATGCTTGACGAATACGTTAAGCGCCACAATGAGATATGGCCCGAAATGGTTGAGGTTTTGAAGAAGGCGGGAATTAAAAATTACACCATATGGAACACGGGATGTGAGCTTTTCGGCTATTACGAATGCGAGCACGGCACGGAATATGCCGCCCGCGTTCAGGCGGAAAGCCCCGTCGTTAAAAGGTGGGACGAATACATGAAGGATATTCTTATCATGGAAAAGGACCCGGAAACGGGTGCTCAGCCGCTTTTGAAAAAAGTGTTCACGCTTGATTGACGGGAGGTGCACCATGAAAAAAATCACAACGGTAATTCTGTCGGCGTTAATGCTTTTTTCGCTGACGGCATGCGAAAAGAGGGAGCTTACTTATGCCGAATCGCCGGATAAAACGGAGGCTCGGCGCGGAGTGGTCGAGGACGGCTTATACAAGGGCGATTTCACCGAGCTTGAATTTCGCATTCCCGAGGGCTGGGAGTGCCTTACCGATGAGGAGCTTTTAAAGATAACCGGGGACGCACCGGGGCTTACCTACGACATGATGTGCCAAAACAACCAAACCGGCTCCGTCGTTGCGGTGCTTTACGAGGATTTGTTAAAATCGGCGGGCACGAACAGGATAACCGAGGAGGAATATATAAAATCCGTGTCGGAAAACCTTTACAGCATGGGGCTTTCCGTGTCCGACGAGGAAGATATAACCCTTGGAGGAAACGGATTTTTAATGCTTCGCGCTCACGGTGAGGGCGAGGGGATAACCGTTGAGCAGTGCTCGCTTGTGAGAAAGCACGCAGGATACATGATTTCCGTAATCGTGACCGCGTCAAACGGCGATGACGCCGACGCTCTTTTGAATTATTTTTCGTAACTCGGAGGGGAAAATGGAGCAAAGCTTAAATAAAACGCTTATTGATGGAACGCAGCTTTCCGCTTTTCCCATAGCACTGGGGACGGATGTTTACGGGCTCACCTTGTCTGAGGAGGAGTCACGCAAAATGCTGGATTATTACATTTCGCGCGGAGGAAATTTAATCGATACCGCACTGGTGTATTCGGACTGGGTACCCGGCGAAAGGTCGCGCAGTGAAAAGCTCTTGGGACGCTATCTTAAAAAAAGCGGAAAAAGAAACGAGCTTATAATTTCAACCAAGGGCGCGCACCCGGAAATAGGACATATGGATGAGATGAGGCTTTCGGAAAACGAAATAAGGGGCGATATGGAAAAAAGCCTTATGAATTTGGGGGTGGAGCATGTTGATATTTACTGGCTTCACCGCGACCATAAAAATGCGGATATCGCCGAAATATGCCATACCTTAAATTCGCTTGTCAAGGAAGGAAAAACGCGTTATTTCGGCCTTTCCAACTGGACGGCGCAAAGAATGGAAGAATTTAACCGCTATGCCGAGGAGCACGGTATGAAAAAAGCCGTATCGAGCCAGCTTCAATACAGCATCGCCGAGAGCATTCCGGAGCATAACGACCCTACGCTTGTTTTGATGAACAAAAAGGAATACGCCTATTACAGGGAAAAGCGCATGAGTGTGTTTGCCTTTGCCTCGCAGGCGAAGGGCTTTTTCCAAAAGCTTGCGGCGGGCGGTGCTTCATCGCTTTCCCAAAAGGCCGAGGCAAGATATTTGTCCGAGGAAAACCTGAGGCGCTTCGAAAGGATAAAGCGCCTTTCGGAAAAATACGCCGTGTCGGTGGGCGTTATCGCCCTTTCGGCGCTTTTGTCAAATCCCGATTTTCAGGTTATCCCGATTGTGGGATGCAAGAACATAAGCCAGCTTTCGGAAAGTCTTTCCGCCGCAGATTTTCACCTTTCGCGGGAGGATATTGAATATATAGTCGAAGATAAAGCCTGCCTTTGCTGAAAACAAAAAGGATATGCCACGTCGGTGACATATCCTTTTTATATTTTAAAAGGGCAGTTGGCTCTTCGGTATTCGGTGGGCGTTAAGCCGACTTTTTCCTTGAAAAGCCGGCTGAAATGATATTGGTTCTGAAAGCCGCAGTCCGACGCAACGGTGCCGATTTTGGTTATTCCCTCGGAAAGAAGCTGCTTCGCCCTTGCAAGACGTATATCGATTATAAACTGCTTCGGACTCATGCCGTAGCGCTTTAAAAAAAGCCGACGGAAATAAACCTCGCTTATGTGGCATTTTTCGGCAAGCAGCTTGTTTGTAAGGTCACTTTTCGCATAATTTTCATAAATGTATTTAAGGGCAGGGGCAAGCGGGCCGCTTGCGGGCTCGTCCACAAAGTCGCCCTCCAGGAGCGTGTAGAGCATAT
>CAZRUB010000115.1:0-4966 GCA_964603185.1 uncultured Ruminococcus sp. | reverse complement strand
GTGGATTTGCAGTCCTTTTTTTTCGGGCTGTTTTTTTACAACCCCTTTGATTTCGAGCCCTAAGCCGGCATTTTTGATTTTTTTAGCAATGAAACGATTGCAATAACGATTAAAATTCCCAAGACCGAGCCGGAGGAATCAATCAAAATATCGGTAAATCGGCAAGCGCGACCCGGCACAAAAATCTGATGTATTTCATCGGAGGCAGCCAAAAGCACGCAGGTAGCTGCGGAAAAAACCAACAGCCTTGTCGAGCGAAAATTACAACAGATATATATAAGCGAGATCAAAACGCCCAAAAGTGCGTATTCGGAAAAATGTGCGAGCTTTCTTACGGGATGGTTGTATTTATCAACCATATCCTTTTGGTCGCTTTCGGAAAGATCGGAAAAATCTTTGACGGTAACATCCAATATAGCCTCGGTTACCGCGCCGCTGGTGGAGTCCGACGCATCACTGCTTTCGCCTGAAAAGCCGTATATCACCGAAAGCCACAAAACGGTTAAAATTATAAGAAAAAATGTCGATAAACGTTTTTTTAACATGAAAATACTTCCTTGTTTAGGATAGCCGAAAAGGCTTTATTTTTTTGTCGCACAGGCATATCAAGTTCGACTATACTTCATTATATTATGCAACCGACGGCTTGTCAATTAAAAAAATTTTTAAAAAACTTAAAAAAACTATTGCTATTTTGTAAAAAGTGGTTTATAATAGCATTAACGTAGTGTTTCAATGGTGTGTATGTGGTGAAAAGTGGAGCGAAACAAAAACGAAAGGAGGCAGACATATATGGCGGGGAAATTTTTCTACGGTGAATATGAGCATTCGCTTGACGAAAAGGGAAGAGTCATATTGCCTGCCAAATTCAGAGAGCTTTTGGGCGACGGCTGCCATATCACCAGAGGCTACGACGGGTGCCTTACCGTATACGACGATGCGGGATGGGAAAAATGCCTTGAAAAAATGCTGCAAAATCTTGAGCACGAAACCGACAGGAGCCACAGAAGGCTTAACAGAAGCCTTTCCGCCGGCGGAGTGGACTTGAATATTGACAAGCAGGGCAGAATGCTTATTCCGCCGATATTGAGGAATTATGCCGGGATTGACAAGGAAGTAAGCATCATCGGTGCCGTAGACAAAATCGAAATTTGGGATACCGAAAAATGGCAGAGCTATATCAACAATCCCGAGGATACGTTTGAGGACGCCGCCGAAGAGGTTGAAAAAATAAGAAATGATTGAGTTTAAGCATGTGTCGGTTTTGAAAAACGAGCTTACCGAAGGAATTTTAACCGATAAAAACGGAATATACTGTGATATGACGCTTGGAGGAGCGGGGCACACCGAAAGACTTTTAAGGCTTGCCGACGGAGCGCGTGTTATGGGGATTGACCGTGATATGACGGCAATTCGCGCGGCGGGTGAGCGCCTTGCGGATTTTTCGGACAGGGTGATTTTGGTACACGGTAATTTTAAGGATATCGACCTTTGCGCAGAGGAAAATTCAATCGAAGGCTTTGACGGAATAATGGCGGATTTGGGCGTGTCGAGCCCTCAGCTGGATGAAGCGGAGCGCGGATTTTCCTACATGAAGGATGCACCGCTTGATATGAGGATGGATAAGGATGCACCGTTTTCCGCATATGATGTGGTGAACAAATACAAGGAAAGTAAACTGACCGAAATAATCGGTCTTTACGGGGAGGAGCGCTGGGCAAAGCGCATTGCCGAATTTATAGTGAAGCGCCGCCCGATAAATACAACATTAGAACTTGTGGAGGCTGTATGCGCGGCGGTTCCGGAGGGAGCGCGAGAAAAGGGAAGCCATCCGGCAAAAAGAACCTTCCAGGCAATAAGGATTGAGGTTAACGGGGAGCTTGACGCGGTGAGAGAAGCGCTTTCAAAGGCGGTCGGACTGCTGAAGCCCGGCGGAAGGATAGGAATTATCACATTCCACAGCTTGGAGGACAGAATAGTAAAGGAAGAATTTAAGAAGCTGGCGAAGGGATGTACATGTCCGCCGGATTTTCCGATATGCGTATGCGGAGGGAAGCCTCTTCTTAAAATTATAACGAAAAAACCCATTCTTCCGTCGGAGGAAGAAATCGAAAGAAATTCCCGCGCGAAAAGCGCAAAATTACGTATTGCTGAAAAAACGGGGCAGTGAAGCTTCGGGGGAGGGTAAAAGGTGAACGGATACAACGGAAATAACGCTTATCGTATAAAAATCAAGGAGCGCGAAGAGCAAAGGCTTCAAAGGCGCGATAACCCGAAATACGAAAGCTTTGTTAAGGCGAAAAAGAAAAAAATTATAGGAGCCATTCTTATAATTATGGCCGTGGCGCTTACGGCGGTTCTTCGTTATGCCGGAATTTCCGTTTTGAACAATGAGCTTCAAAGCGCGAAGAAGGAGCTTGCGGATGCCGTTGCCGAAAGAACGAGCCTTGAAATCGAACGCGACAGAATAATAAATCTTGCGAATATCGAAAAGATAGCCGTTAACGAATACAAGATGGCGGCACCCACAAAGGAGCAAATTGTGTATATAACCGTGGCAAGGCCGGACAGTGTTTCCGTGAAGAAAGCGTCGCTTTTCGCAAAGCTTTTCGGAGGCACCGCACAGTCATCCGATTGATTCATAATAAAAAATATGCTGCATAATGATAAAATGGCTGCCTCGGAAACGGTTATTTTATCGTGCGGCATTTTTCCGTTTATTAAAAGACGTCGTTTTTTGTAAAAAAGGAGTAGATATGACAGTTCTTTCGATTAAAAAAAGAATGAAAAATCTGGCAATAGCATTTACCGCCGCGGCAATTCTTTTGGCGATATGGCTTATATATATTACCGTCGCCCACGGAGAAGAATATTCCAAGGCAGCAACGGAGCAGCAAACCAAGGATATAACCGTTTCCGCAAACAGGGGGACAATATACGACAGAAACGGAAAACAGCTTGCCGTAAGTGTTTCGGTGGATACTGTTGTGCTTGATCCGTCGTCGATTCAAAAAAACAAAACCGCGGAATACATTGCACGGTCGCTCTCCGAAATTTTGGGAATGGATTATGAGGATGTTTATGCGGTAACGCAAAAAAGCAGCAGCTATGAAATTCTTAAAAAAAGAATAAGCCGTGAGCAATCGGTTGCGATAAAGGCAATGGATGACACGCGCGGCATATATTTGGAGGAGGATACGAAGCGCAGCTATGTATACGGCTCGCTGGCCTCGAACATATTGGGATTTACGGGCTATGACAATCAAGGGTTAAACGGATTGGAGCTTACATATGACAGTGCGCTTTCCGGAAAGGACGGGAAAAAAAGCGTGGCGGTTTCCGCCGGGCAGTCCGAGCTTCCCTATGCCTACGAGCAGTATATTGACCCGGAGGACGGAGAAAGCATTGTACTTACCGTTGACGAAACAATTCAGCATATAGCCGAAAGTCGCTTGTATGAAGCGGTGGAAAAATACGGAGTTAAAGAGGACGGATGCATTATTGTGATGAATCCGCAGACGGGTGAGGTGCTTGCAATGGCGGCAACCCCCGGCTATGACCCGAATGCCCCGTTTGAAATTTATTCCGATGCCGAAAAAGAAAGAATTGAAGCGTTGGATGAAGAGGAAGCGGCAACGGAAAAAACGGCGGCGCAGAACAAGCAGTGGAGAAATAAAGCAATTTCGGATACGTATGAGCCGGGCTCGGTATTTAAAATAATAACCGCGGCAGCGGCCCTTGAAGAGGGCTTGGTGGGAGAAAACGATACGTTTAATTGCCCCGGATATATGACTGTCGGCGGGTGGAACATCAATTGCTGGCGTTATTACAACCCCCACGGCATACAAAATCTGGAGCTTGGGCTTGCAAATTCGTGTAACTGCGTTTTCATGAATATCGGGCTCAGAATGGGAGGAGAAACCTTCAGAAAATATGTTAAGGCATTCGGCTTTGAAGAAAAAACGGGAATCGACCTTCCGGGAGAGTCCGAGCCGATAGTGAGGGAAAGCTATGCTGATGTAGATGTTGCGACCGCGGCGTTCGGGCAGAATATTAACGTTACGCCGATACAGATGATAACGGCTTTTTCCGCGGTTATTAACGGAGGGGAGCTTTTAAAGCCCAGACTTGTTAAGGAGTTTCGCGATACAAACGGCAAAACAACAAAGACAACGGAACGCACGGTTGTAAGGCGAGTGGTTTCGGAGCGCACAAGCGAGCTTATGCGCACATATCTTGAAGGCGTTGTTAAAAACGGTACCGGAGGAGGAGCGAGAATTTCCGGACAGAGAGTCGGCGGAAAAACGGGTACAAGCGAAAAGCAACCTCGTGACGGAAGAAAAATCGCTTCGTTTTGCGGCTTCGCACCGGCAAATGATCCCGAGATCATAGTGCTTGTTATGCTTGACGAGCCGACACCTGGTGTGGGAGAGGGCAATATAAATGCCGGCGGCGGACAGATAGCGGCACCGACCGCGGGACTTGTAATTGACGATATTTTAAGATATTTGGGCATAGAAGCGCAGTACAGTGAAAGCGAAATACTCACAAAGGGAAGCTACGTTCCGGACCTTACCGGAATGACGGTTGAAAAAGCGCGCGAGTCGGCCGAAAAAAACGGGTTTACGATAACGATGGTCGGAAGCGGCGACAGGATAGTCGACCAGCAGCCGAAGAGCGGAATAATGCTTGAGGAAGGCTCGGAAATTGCGGCATACACGGAGGGTAGCACTGATTCGGAGCTGGTGACCGTACCCGATGTTGTTAATATGAGCAAGGCGGCGGCGGCCGAAACCGTAAAAAACGCGAATTTGAATTTCCGAACATCGGATGTCGGAAGCAGTATGACGGGCGCAATCGCAATCGAACAAACCCCTAAGGCGGGAGAGGTTGTGGAACGCGGCACTGTTGTTTATGTTAAATTTATGTTCCAGGATGTTGACTGACGGGAGGATAGCTTATGAAG
>CAZRUB010000114.1:0-5003 GCA_964603185.1 uncultured Ruminococcus sp. | reverse complement strand
GGAATTCCCGTTTCCGTCATATCGGCACGTGCCTATTACGTTATTTTCTCCTTTTCGGATTATAAGGATAATATTCGGGACATATTTAAAATATGGAACGGCGGGCTTGCCGTATACGGCGGCGTTATCGGCGCGGTTTTGACGGTTATAATATACTG
The DNA here is from genome assembly GCA_964603185.1 of uncultured Ruminococcus sp. Classification (GTDB taxonomy): domain Bacteria; phylum Bacillota; class Clostridia; order CAKSNL01; family HGM11501; genus HGM11501. The sequence goes on along the minus strand of CAZRUB010000114.1, from coordinate 4,845 downwards.
CCGCGTGAAAAAGCTTTCGATATTGCATTATCTTGACCTTGCGGCGATGGGCTTTCTTATCGGGCAGTCCGTGGGAAGATGGGGAAATTTCGTGAACGGGGAGGCGCACGGCGCCCTTTGCGGAGCGGACTATCCTTTGGGAATGCACATAAACGGCAGCGGGCCCTTTCATCCGACGTTTTTGTATGAATCGGTGCTGAATGCCGTGGGATTTTTACTTATTTATCTTTTGGCAAGGAAAATTAAATATAACGGCTTTCGGGCAAACGCATATCTTATTTGGTACGGCGCGGTAAGATTTTTCGTCGAGGGCTTAAGAACGGACAGCCTGTACCTTCCGGGAACCTTAATCAGGGTATCGCAGGCTCTGTCGCTTTTAATGCTTTTGTGCGGCATTGCCCTTATGGCGGCGACCTATATAAAAAAATATCGGAAAAACAATAATTTACATTTGACTTGAAGCCGATTTTATAGTATAGTTATAATCAGAGTATTGTCTGCACTGTACAAGAGGGGGTAAAAATATGACAATTGTTAAAAAAAGTATATGCCTTTTGCTCATTCTGTTGATGGCATGCCCTTTCGTTTCCCTTGCGGAGGACGGAACGGCAGCAACAGATACGGCAACGACGACGGACACGACCGCGACGACGGACACGACCGCGTTAACGGACACGGCAACGACGACGGATACGACCGCGACGGCCGGTGTGCTTGATGAGGGGCCGGCCGACACCTCAACGGGAGAGGCCATAACGTTTTCGGACGTCGATTATAATTCGACGCTGGGAAAAGCGGTGGAGCAGCTTGTCGATAAAAATGTTATCTCGGGCTTCCCGGACGGAACCTTTAAGGCTGAGCAAACGTTAACGAGGGCGGAGTTTTCGAAAATAATCGTAAGCTTCATATCGGCGGATACCTCGGTAAATTTGGAATCGGGCTTCCCGGATGTAGATAATGTGGGTGACACGGGTCAGCCGCACTGGGCACAGTCCTACATAAGGGTTGCCAAGGATATGAAAATTATTTCGGGCTTCCCGGACGGAACCTTTCACCCGGATGAGGCGGTTACATATGAGCAGGCGGTTAAAATGATTATGTGCTCGCTGGATTATACCGACTATACTTATCCGGACGGCTTTATGCAGCTTGCGCTTCAGAAAAAGCTTTTGGTGGGTTCGATTCATACGGGCGAAAACAGTGCGGCGACGGCGCGCGGAAGCGTTGCGATTTTGATGAATAACGCATACGGTATAACGCCGAACAAGGTGAACGGAAGCTTAAATGAAATAATAGCCGCCGCAACGGGCGGCGGAGGCGGAGGCGGCGGCTCCTCCTCAAGTAAGGGAAGCGGCGGCGGAGGCGGAGGCGGCGGCTCTTCCTCCTCGTCGGTATATTCGAAGAAAATATACGGAATTATATGGGGCAACGAATATACAATGCTTGACTATTCCGTAAACAAAATAGATTATAATGAGCTTGCCATAAAATACACGGATGCGGACGGAGAAAAAACCACAACCTACAGGGTTGCGGATAAATATGTTAAAAGCGCCTCGTCCTATCTCGGAAAGTACGTTCAGGCGATTATAAGGGAGGACGATGACGGAAAGGAATACATCTATGAGCTTAAGGTAATGGATAACCGCAATTACTCGGTTTCCGTAAAGTCGGATGATTTCGTTTCGTTTACCTATGATGAGGACGAAGGAACCTACGTATTAAAATATATAAAGGGCAATGATTACGAAACCGTAAAATTTAACAAGGATTACGAAAAGATTTATATTATTTACAACAATAAATCCATTTGTATGACAAGCCCGGAGGATTATAAGTTCGATCCTTCTTTTGTTACGGGCATTAAAAACGGTACCATACGCGTAATGTCCAACGATTCGGATAAGCGCGGCGATATTATCATAATCAAGGATTACAAAACAGGGGTTGTAAATTCCAGAAACACAACCTCGGGAATCATTAAATTCAAATACGACGGAGGGGAGCTTTCCGCAAGCGGTAAGGGTTGCGACGTCAGCATTTTAAGCTCCGACGGCGGCGCTTCAGTGACACTCGATAAAATAAAGACATTTGACGTTTTGGATTATGCAATGTCGCTGGATAACAGCGTCCTCGATATTGTTGTTTCCGCGGCATCGAATACGAGCAATATCGTATCCGGAACGATAACAAAATTCGGCAACGGAAAAATATCCGTTAAGAATACAAGCAACTCCAAAACCACGGAATATGACTTAAATTACAACTATCTTGACTATTATAATGCCGAAAGCGAAGATAAGGATAAATATTATCCCGAGAAGGATGATAAGGTTAAGCTTCATTTGAACAACTACGGCAAGGTCGCGGCCATAGAGGAGGTAACCGCGGCCGCGGATGAGCGCTACGGTTATATTTCAAACCTGGGCTATTCAAGCAACAAGCCTCAGCCCGAGGAGGACGACAGGGTTCTGCTTAAAATACATGAGGTAAAGACGAGCGGAACCTCCGCAAGCGGCGTTAATACAGTCACCGTTTCCGACAAGGTGCGTGTGGACGGCGTGCTTATAAAGGACGATCCCGCCGCCGTTGCGGAGATAATCAAAAAGGCTGCGGTTGTTGCCAACGAGGGCAAGGTAACCGGCAATTCGAATATGACCTACGCATCGTTTATAAGGTATGAGGTTGAGGGCGGAAAGATAACCGTAATCGACACTATTTTGGACGAAAACGGCGTGCTTTCCACCGAGAGCGACGAAAAATACAACAAGCTGGTACGAAGCACCTTTGTTTACAACGAAAATGAGGCTCTTTCCGGAAAGCATAAATTCTATAACTCAAGCCCCTACGGTTTTTATAAGACCACTTACACGGAAAGGTTCAGAGTAAGGACGAACAGCACCTCCACGCTTTGGATGTTTGTTCCCGGAAACAGAACGGCGGGCGCGAAATACAAATCCGGAAAATTCGTTACGACCAATAAATTCTATAACAACATGGAATATTTCGTGGAGGCCTATAACGTCGATGCGCAGAATTACGCGCAGTTCGTTCTTCAATACGTAACAGAAGGAACGGAGGATGTAAGCGCATATTCAACCTTGGCGGTTGTGACGGGCAAGGAGGACAGCGGCGAAAGCGAATCGGGCAGCAGCAGGATCAAATACAGAACGTATTCATCCTCGCAGGAATCGGGTAAAAACGTAAGTGAGGGCTCACCTGCGGATACGGCGTTTGCCGGCCTTTCCGTGGGCGATGTGATTCTTTTCTCGGTTGATGAGTCCGGCGAGATTTACGATTTTTACAAGGCGCTGGATATAAATAATCTTCCCGTTAAAAGGGTTGATAAGGAAGAGCTTTTATATTGCACCGCAAGTATAAACGACAGGCGTATCAAGGGATTTGACTATTATCCCGCAGGCACGCAGAACAGAACCACAGCCGCAAGATACAGAACGGTATACGGCACAGCAACGGAATACGACAACGGATATCTCTACGTTAATCCCTATCTCGGAACCGACTATGTGGATGTTTCAAGCGATGCATTGACGGAATCCTATCTCATATCGGGCGATACCACACGTCTTATAGTGTATGATGAAGCTCTCGGCACCTCGCCGGAAAAGAGGATTAAGGCCTACACCACATCCGCATCGATAAAAAAATTTCTTTCCGACAGTGATGATGATAACTCGTTCACCACGGCAAAGAAAAACTACGATGAGTATCTCGGCGCGGATCAGGTGTTTGTCTACACCTCGGGTGACAGCTCCGATTATACCACAAGAATCATATATGTTATAAAAAGTCCTTCTCAGCAGGAGGAGCCCGAGAATTATGACGGCGTCACAACCCCGGAGGAGGATGAGCTGAAGAGTGACAGAAGGGCGGCAATCAGCGAGGTTAAGCAATATGCTTCGGCGGATGACTATACGGAAGATAAAAACAAGACGGCGTACAATGCGGCAATTGAAAGCGCAAAGGCCGCAATCAATGCCGCGACATCTCTTTCCGAAATCGAGGAGGCCAAGACTGCCGCGTTTGCCGCAATAGATGATATTCCCAAGAACGGAGCGGCGGAAACCGCCAAGACCGAAATCGAAAGCTATGTTAATTCCGATGATTACGAAAAAGTAGCCCATCAAATAGATACAATTGTGAATGATGCGAAGACGGAAATCGACAAGGCTGAAACCAACACCGCAATCCAAGTGGCATTGACAGAAGCGAAGAGCGAAATCGATAAGCTTATCCTACCGATATGCCGCGACAAAGCGAAGGAGGAAATCGACAGCTATGTCGATGAAAAGAATGGAAAAATCCCCGAGAGCAGTGAGTATGCCGAATACATTGACGGCGTAAAGACCGAAATTGACGGGCTGACCGACAGGGAAGCTATTTCCCAAAAAGTATCCGAGGTCAAGGCATATATAGATGAGCTTACGGGCGAGGGAGAGTCAAGCACGTCCGAAAGTGAGTGATTTCGTCAGGCTTGTCGGGAAAATAAAGCCTTGAATTTTAAAAAGAAAACCACCGTATACTCATGCGGTGGTTTTTTATGTGGAGCGAGGGATTGGAAACGGAAAGCGGAAAAATTTGAGGGCTTTCCCTTTTGGTAAACACGGATTAAATAACATTTTCAAAAAACAATCCTCCCGTCACGCTGATGCGTGCCACCCGGTGGGCTTTAAACGGGCGGATAATATCCGCCCCTACAGAGCACCAATCAAGTGGGTGCGCAGCGCAAGGACGGGTGACCACGCAGGGTCCCCCGGACTTTAACTTAATTCCGGCATCTTTTGTTTTGAATTGCCAATCAACACCTTTTTGTGAAGAATTACG
>CAZRUB010000113.1:0-5044 GCA_964603185.1 uncultured Ruminococcus sp. | reverse complement strand
GTGGGCTTGTTGGGCTTTGGAAGAAGCAACATTCCGTTGATCATGCTCCTGGCGAAAAAGGGCGTGCGCGTGACGGTGCGGGGCAAAAAGGAGCGCGCACTCCTGTCGGATTATGTGAAGGAGCTTTCGGATTTGGGAGCGAAGCTTGTTTCGGGCGAGGGCTATTTGGACGGAATCGAGGAGCATGATGTTATCTATAAAACGCCGGCCGTACGCCCGGATATGCCCGTTCTTGCCGCGGCGAGGGAAAAGGGCACCGTAATCACAAGCGAGATGGAGCTTTTCTTCTCCCTTTGTCCGTGCAAGATTTTTGCGGTGACCGGCTCCGACGGAAAGACAACAACCACCACGCTTATTTACGAAATGCTGAAAAAGCAGGGCTGTACCTGCCACTTGGGCGGAAACATCGGCCGCCCCTTAATCGGCGACATCGAAAAAATAAAGCCCGAGGATATGGCCGTGGTGGAGCTTTCAAGCTTTCAGCTTATGGGAATGAAGGCGGCGCCCGATGTGGCGATCATTACCAATCTTTCGGAAAATCACTTGGATTGGCATGTTGATTTCGCCGAATATATTCATGCGAAAAAGAGCATTTTCAAAAATCAGCCGAGGGACGGAAGGCTCATCTTGAATGCGGATAACGAATATACCGCGGCGATGGAGCATGAGGCCGTTTGTCCCGTTGTTAAATTCTCGCTTTCGGAGAAAAATGACGGGGTTTACCTTAAGGACGGCAAAATATATTCGGGCACGGAGGTCGTTGCGGATAAAAGCGACATCATCCTTCCCGGCATGCACAACGTCGCAAATTATATGGCGGCAATCGCGGCAACGGAGGGCTTCGTATCCCACGAAAGCATGCGTGCGGTTGCCCGCACCTTCGGAGGGGTGGAGCACAGAATAGAGTTTGTAAGGGAGAAGTGCGGTGTTTCCTACTACAACGATTCCATCGGCTCCAGCCCCGCCCGCACAACGGCAACGCTCAACGCCTTTTCGGATAAGGTTATTCTTATCGCCGGGGGCTATGACAAGGGCTTAAATTACGACGCCTTGGGCAAGCTCATTTCCGAAAAGGTGAAGAAGCTCTGTTTAATCGGCGCCACAAGCGATAAAATAGAGCGCGCGGCAAGGGATAACGGTTTTACGGAAATTTATCGGGCGGAAAGCTTTTCCGATGCGGTGAAACATGCGGCGCTTTGCGCGGTGAGCGGGGATAAGGTGGTGCTCTCACCGGCCTCGGCAAGCTTCGATTTGTTCCGCGATTTCGACGAAAGAGGCAAAACCTTCAAAAGCTTGGTAAACGAGCTTTGAAAATTGAAAATTGAAAGTTGAAAGTTGAAAGTTGAAAGTTGAAAGCATCGGTATTTATTAAAGGGGAATCGATATGGAAATGAATACGGCCGAAATTTTGAGAGGTCTGTGCTCCGTTTACGGCGCCTCGGGCGCGGAGGACGGAGTGGGAGCGCAGTTTTTGAAAATGCTTGCACCCTATGCGGACAGAACGGAGCTTGACAGGGCGAAAAACGCCCTTGCCTTTCGCGGCTGCGGCGAAAAAAAGCTTTTGATAGAGGCGCATTCCGACGAGGTGGGGCTTATCGTAACGAAGATTTCGGGAGGCTTTTTAAGCTTTATGCCCTTGGGCGGAATCGATGTGAAAATCCTGCCGAGCGCCCATGTGCGCATTTTCGGGCGGGAAAGCATATCCGGAATAATCGGGATAAAGCCGCCTCACCTTCAGGAAAAGGGGGAGGACAGAAGCCTTAAGATATCCGACATGGTAATAGATACGGGGCTTTCCGATGCCGCCTCCGTGGTTTCGGTCGGTGATATCGCGGTTTTGGACGCGCCCTTTACGCTTCTTTCCGGCGGCAAGGTCGCGGCGAGGTGCTCGGATGACCGCGCCTGTCTTGCCGCAATTGTCCTGGCGGCATCGAAAATAAAGAAAAGTCCGTTCGGCATAGTTTATGCCGCGACGAGCGGGGAGGAGCTTCACCTTCGCGGAGCGAAGGCCCTTTCGGAAAGCCTTAAGCCCGACATTTCAATAAGTCTGGACGTTACGTTCGGGGAAAGCCGCGGCGCGGAGAAGGATTCCTATCCCTTGGATGCGCCCACCCTTTGCGTAAGCCCCAGCCTTTCCCGCGATTTGACGGAGGGCTTGGCCAAAGCGGCGGCGGATGCGGGCGTTAAAGTTAATTATGAGGTGGAGCCCGGCTCATCCGGAACGAATGCGTGGGCGGTGGCCTTCGGCTCACCCTCGGCGAAAACGGCGCTTATTTCGGTGCCGATACGCTATATGCATTCTTCGGTGGAGGTATGCTCCTTAAAATGTATCGAGGCGGCGGCCGAAATCGTTTGCCGCTTCGCGGAAGGAGGCTACGGCTTTGATAAGTGAGCTTATTGCGCTTCACGGCCCTTCGGGCGATACCGAGTGCGTGAGGGAATATATAATAAAGCATTTATCCTGCCCCTACAGGGTGGATGCCAAGGGAAACGTCATTGCGTTCAAAGCCGGGAAAAGGCACGATAAATGCTTGATGGCGGCGGCGCATATGGATGAGGTCGGTCTTATAGTGAAGAAGGTGTATCCCGACGGCGGGCTTGCCTTTGCCTCCGTGGGAGGAATCGACCCGAGGGTGATGGTTTCCAAAACCGTAAGCTTTAAGAACGGCATTTCGGGGGTCATCGGCTTTAAGGCGGTGCACCTTCAAACGGCGGCCGAAAGGAAGGCCGATGTGCGCGAGGAGGAGCTTTTTATCGATATCGGCGCCGATAGCCATGATGAGGCTCTGTCCCTTGTGAAAATCGGCGATACGGCGGTATTTAAGGGCGATTATGAGCCATTGGGCCCTCACCGCTTTACGGGAAAGGCAATCGATGACAGAATAGGGTGCGAGTGCCTTTTAAGGCTCTTGGAAAGCGAAAAGGAATACGAATATGATTTTTACGGTGTTTTCACCGATTGCGAGGAAATAGGCGGCGTAGGTGCCGCGGCGGCGGCCGAGGCAATTCGCCCGAACGCGGCGCTTGTTCTGGAGGGAACGACCTGCTCCGATGTTCCGGAGGTACCCGAATTCGACACGGTCACGCACCTCGGCGGTGGGACGGTAATCGCCGTACGCGACCGCTCCATGATAGGAAGCGCGGAGCTTAGGGAGCTTTTGGAGAAAACGGCTGAGGCGGAAAAAATCCCCTTCCAATACAAAAGAACCACGGCGGGCGGAACGGACGGCGGCGTTATTCATGTGGCCGCGGGCGGCATTCGGTGCGCGGTTTTGGCCGTCCCGGTAAGATATCTTCATTCGGCATATTCGATTGCGGATATGCGCGACGCGGAGGCGTTTTTTGCCCTCGCGGAAAAATTCTGTCAAAGGGTGGGTGAAATATTATGACTCTTTTGGAAAAATTAAGTGCGGCTCAGGCTCCCTCGGGCTGCGAGGAAAGCGTTTGCGAAATAATTCGCGAGGAGCTTTCGGCTCTTGAAGGCGAGATAACCTCCGATGCCTTGGGAAGCCTGATTTATCATAAAAAGGGAGCGGGGAAAAGGCTTATGCTCATTGCGGCCGTGGATGAGCCCGGCTTCATGGTTACGGATATTGACGAGGCCGGCTTTTTGCACTGCCATTTCTTCGGCGGGGCCGAGGGCTCTTCCTTCGCCTTCGGGGAGGTTGAGCTTACCTCCGGGTGCCGCGGCGTTATGCAAAGCGCCGACGGGAGAAAAACCGACCGCAGGGACTTATTTATCGATATAGGCGCGAAAAGCCGCGCCGAGGCGGAGAAGAAGGTCAGGATTGGCGCGGCCGGCGCGTTTTCGTGCACACCGAGGGTGAGCGGCAACGGCTGCATAACGGGCAAAGCGCTTTCGACCCGTGCGGGCGCGGCGGCACTCGTTTCGGCGCTGGGGCGCATCAAAACCGACGGGGAGCTTTACGCGGTCTTCGCGGCTCGGCATTTTGATTCCTGCCGCGGGGCCAAAGCGGCGGCGGGCGCGATAAAGCCCGATGAGGTGCTTGCCGTAGGCTTCGCCGACGCGGACGATGTGCCCGGCGGCGAGGGAAAAATATCCTTGGGTGCGGGGCCGTTGATTTCCGTGGGCGAAAGGGATTTTGTCGCTTCAAAAATCGTTCGCGACAAGCTTGCTTCGGCGGGCGAAGGTCTCAGCCTCTCGGTGACGGGCGAGGTCAATTCCGAGGCCGCGGCGGCGGGCGAATACGGCGCATTCGCGGGCGCTCTGCTCATTCCCGTAAGGTACCGCAAAACCGCGGCGGAAAAGGTGTGCTTATCCGATGTTGAGGCCGCGGCGGATATAATAGTTAAATATGTTAACGAGAATGAATGATGCTTCGAAGGGAGAAAAAAATGGACTATATAGCAAGGGCGGTTTCCGCCGACGGATTCATAAGAATATTCGCGTGCCGCACAACGGATACGGTTGCCGAGGCGGCGCGCATACATAATTTAAGCGCAACGGCCGCCGCGGCACTGGGAAGAACCCTCACCGCCGCGGCAATGCTGGGTGCCATGATAAAGGACGACGGTACCTCCGTTACGGTGAAAATCAACGGCGGCGGCCCTTTGGGAAGAATTCTTGCGGTGACGGACAACACCTCCATGGTGCGCGGATATGTGGATAACCCAAAGGCGGACGTGCCCTCAAGGCCCGATAATCACCTGGATGTGGGGCGCGCCGTGGGCAGTGACGGCTTCATAACCGTCATACGCGACTACGGCTTGAAGGAGCCCTACGCAGGAAGCGTTCCGCTTGTTACGGGCGAAATAGGCGACGACTTAACAAGCTATTTTGCCAAAAGCGAGCAAACACCTTCCGCGGTGGGGCTCGGAGTTTTGGTGGAAAGGGATCTTTCCGTATCGGCGGCGGGCGGCTTTATTGTTCAGCTTATGCCCGGCGCGACGGAGGAGCACATTGCGGATATCGAGGAGGCCGTGAAGGGCATAAGCTCCGTGACGGAGCTGCTTTCAAAGGGCAAAACCCCGGAGCAGATAGCCGAAAGCCTTGTGACCAACCAAACCCTTTTCTTTTACGAAA
>CAZRUB010000112.1:0-5067 GCA_964603185.1 uncultured Ruminococcus sp. | reverse complement strand
TCCACTTTTCTGGGTGAACCTCTGATTTTTTTCGGGCGTTTTTTTACACCCCCTTATTTTTTGAAACCGGCTTTTACGGTACGATAAATATTAACGGGCTTCTATTCGAAAACGGAATTTAATTCCTTCATAACGGCTTCGTCGGGAACACGAAATTCGCGGGATTTCATATTCAGCGCATCGTATTTATGCATTCCGAGCTTGTGATACGGTAAAAGCTCAAGCTTTTCGGGGCGATACGGTGCAAGGAAGCTTTTTATTTTTTGCATTTCGTTAACCGTATCGTTAACGCCGCCGATAATCGGTATTCGGATGAACAGCTTTGCGTCGGCTTCGAATAATTTTTTCAAATTATCCAATATCGTTTTATTGTCGGAGCCCGTATACTGTGCGTGCTTTTCGCCGTCAAAAAGTTTTATGTCGTAAAGAAACAAATCGGTATGCTTTAGGATTTTTTCGAAATATTCCCACGGAACATTACCGGCGGTATCAACAGCCGTATGTATTTTGTTTTCCCTGCATTTTCTCAAAATCTCGCACAGAAAATCAATTTGAAGCATACATTCGCCGCCGGAGAAGGTTGCCCCTCCGTTTGAATTGTCGTAAAAAGCCTTATCCTTCAATATTATATTCAAAACCTCGTCGGCGGTGTATTTCCTTCCGCAAATTTCCCTTGCATCGTTAAAGCATATAAAATCCGTGTTTTCTGGGGTGATATCCTTACAACGCCCGCAAAGAGTGCATTTGTCCTTATAGAACATAAGCTGGGGGGCGGCGGCTTGGCTTTCGGGGTTGTGGCACCACCCGCACCTTAAATTACATCCCTTGAAAAATACTGTTGTTCTTATACCGGGGCCGTCAACATACGAATTGCGTTGTATGTCGAAAATCGTTGCTTTTCTCATACGGTTCCTCCGTTTTGTATTTTATCACATTCAAGCAGCATGCGGGCGGTAAGCTCAACCGCGGTTAAAAAGCCTTCGATATCGATGCATTCGTCGCTTTGGTGTGCGCCGCCGTGACCATTAGGGGTGTTTTCCGGAACCCCGCCCTTAACGGTCGGCCCGATTTCGGCCGCACGCACAAGCTTTCTGGCATATGTTCCGCCGGCGTTTATATAAAGCTTCGGATTATTGTTGCCGGTAAGCTCGCTGTAGGCTTTAAGGCAGGCTTGGATATATTTATTGCTTTCCGAAATGACATAGCCCTTCTTTTCCTCTTCAAACTCAACCGTGCAATTATGCTTATCGAAGAAAGAAGCAATGCTTCTTTTGATTTTTTCCGTATCCGCGGTAATTCCGTATCGCAGATTAAGGCCGAGTATGAGCTTGCGGTTATCCGTTCTTATAACACAGTTTGCACAGGTGAGCCTTCCGCATATGTCGCTATGCTCAATGCCGTAAATTTCCCCGTAATATTTTTCCGAAACAAGCATTAAAAGCCGCATTTGCTCTTTATCGGAGGCGCAAATATCGTCGCGGCACGAAAGAGCTTTCGCCAAAAGAAAGCCCGCATTTACAGAGCCCTCGGGCAGTGCGGAATGGCGGGAAATTCCCGTTTCCGTCACCGTTTCGCCGTTTATTTCCGCCGAAGCCTTGCCGAGAATGATGTTCATCGCGCTTCCGCCGCTGAAATTTCTGATATTCGTAAGCGGTGTGTTAAAGGTTACCCATAAATTCATTCCGCTTTTATCGCCGTGGTAGAGCGGAAAGCCGGTATCGGCTACCAACGAAAAGTCGGGAGCGGTGTGCTTTTTCAGATAGTTGTCCATGTCGTCCATTCCCGTTTCCTCGTTTGAGCCCGTAAACATTACAAGCCTTGAATTAAACGGTATTTCAAGCTCCTTCAGCATTTTTGCACAGTAAAGCGACATTATAATTGCCGATTTATCGTCAAGCACGCCTCTGCCTATTAAATATCCGTCCTTTTCAAGAGGCTCAAACGGTGTTGTGTGTACCCAGTCATCATCCACGGCAACAACGTCGCCGTGAGCAAAAAGCCCGAGAGTGTTTTCACCCTCTCCGTAATACGAAAGCAAATATCCGCCTTCCCTGTCAAGCTCGGTTTCGAAACCGTTTTCCGCGTAAAGCCGTTCGGTACAGTCCAAAAGCTTCGCACAATTTTTCCCGAAGGGAGCATTTGCTTCGGAGGTCCCTCTGACCGACTGAATTCCGACGAGCTCCTTTAGAAGACTTATCATTTCATCACGGTGGTTAATTACGTAGGTATGTATCTTTTCCTTGTAGGTCATGGTGATTTTCCCTCCTTATTCGGTGCACAACAAAAATATCGGGTTTTCAGCCGATACTTTTGCCGTCAATTTCGAATCAAGCCTCGGAATTATATTGTCAAACATATAATTCCAGCGCGGCGTTTTTATCTGCGGGTTATCGGCAAAGCCCATGAAAACCGCGTCATCATGCGATAACAACAGCTTGCTTTCATACCCGGCCTCGCAGAATTCGATAATTTGATTGATTTTCGAATTAATATAGCTGTCGCTTTTGACGTCGTATATTCTGTCGAAAGCAACGTAGCACCCCAATTTTGCAAAGCTTTTGATATATTCCATATCGTCGGTATCGCTCAAATGCCCGACGACTGTCTTTTGCGGATCAACATTTTCGCCAAGCAAAATTTCAACGGCCGCCGAACCGTTTTTGTTTCTTGCATTGGTGTGCAAAATTATCGGTAATCCCGTTTTCTTTTGCGCAGCTGCGGTGGCCTTCAAAAGCTTAAAATCAAAATCCGAAACAGTATCATGCTCAACCGCCGCCTTTATCACACCTGCACAGGTGTTGGCAGCGTCTTCTTCATTAAACGCCGCAAGTGTTTCGGCGGACAGGCAGTCTAAAATCGGATCGTAGCAGTAGTAAAACCCGGTTGAGCAAACTATATCCACGCCCGACAAAACAGACACTTTTTTTAAGAGCTCAACATCTCTGCCTATATTTAACGGCGTGCAATCTATGAAAAGACCCAAATTATGTTTTTCTTTTAAGTCCTTAAGAATGCCTGCCGATTTGTCGATAAGCTCCGCCTTACTTAAATATTTTTTTGACATTCGGTTAAGGTATTCGGAATAACAGCATATATGCTCATGCGAAAGCGTTACGGTGCTTTTATTGATTTTCTTTTTCCCCAAAACGGTTCTTATTTCGCAAAATTCATTCATGCTGCTCCGTCCTTTCGATAATGTCTTTTTGAATACTGCCCTTCAGCCTCACGAAATAATCCGAAAAGCCCGTTACGCGAACACGGAGATTCTTGTATTTTTCGGGGTCCTTTTGTGCGGCAAGGAGCTCCTTTTTCGAAACATATGTAAGCTGAAAATGCACGCCGCCGTTTTTAAAATAGGCTTCAAGCATATCAACGGTTTTTTCGAAGCTTGAGTCGTCTCTGATGAGTGCCTCGTCCAGAGAAATGTTGGTGACGGTTGCGCCGCAGGCGATGGCGTGCGGGTCAAGCTTCGCGATAGAGGACAAAAGTGCGGTAAGACCGTTTCTGTCCTTTCCCTCGCTTTGACCGATTCCGAATTTTATAAGGTCGCCCGAAAATCTGCCGTCCGGCGTCGCCTTGGTGTTCTCGCCGAACCATTTGTGATGCTCGTTGTAGCCCAACAAATCGCCGATCAGCCACTGATAGCCGAATGCGTTTTTCTTGCCCGTAAGATGGACATAGAAGCTTTCGTAAAGTCTTTGAGCAACCTCATTGGAAAGCGAGTCATCGTTTCCGAAAAAGCATGCTTTTTTCAAAATGAGCTGCCTCAGCTCGGAATATCCCTCCCAGTTTGAGTGAAGGGCGTTTACAAGAGCTTTCATATCGAAGGCTTTCTCATCGAAAACAAACTGCTTCACGACAACGAGCGAGTCTATCACGTTGGTTATTCCCAAAAGCATGGGGGAGGCGATAACGGTGTTTCCGCCGCCTTCGGTCAGGCTTTTGGCGTTTTCGATACAGTCGTTGAAAAACAAAGAAGATATATAGCTTTTATCCCTCGAACGCAGGAGGTTGTATTTATCGTCATAGTCATAGATTCTGTCAAGCTCGGAGAAAAGCACGCTTTCGAAAAGGGTGTAAAATTCGTCGAAGCTTTTAAGCTCATAAAGGCTGTTGCTCATGGTGAAAAACAACGTTTCGATTGAGCGCAGAAGGTTACCCTTGGAGTTGCTTCCGGTTATGGCTCCCAAAAATGCCGGCTCGTTACAGCCTGTCATGGTATAGCCCACGGCGCGCTTGAAGGGGATGCCGCAATTTTGCGTGAAGCATTGAATGCGCTTTTCGTCATTCGTGAAGGCGATGCGCTTGTTCGGGTCATGCCTTTCGGCATTAAGCATGAATTTGAAAACCTCGCGCGGGGTTTTCTTCGTCCACCTTAATGTGATTTCAGGAACGAAGGTCGGAAGCTCGGTCAGTGCCTCGACGATAAGCCTTGAAACCTTGTTAAAGCCGTCCTCACCGTTTTCAAGATAGCCGCCTATACAAAAATGCGATTCGCCGCCGCGCGTAAAGTTGCCGTTTATCGGGGTTTTTGCCTGCAAAAGCAGAAAAAGCTCCTGAAGATAAGCCTTTGCCTCGTCGTCGTTAAGCGTCCCGGATTTAATGTCCGACTCGTAAAACGGAGTTAAATATCTGTCAAGGGTTCCGACGCTGTCCGGGTCGGCACTGTAGCAAAGATAAATCGTCAAAACGGCTTCGTAAAAGTCGGACGGCTTGTTTTCCGGAACGCGGAGCAAGGCCTCCGAAAGCCTTAAAAGATTTTCTCTGTATTCGGGATTTTCGACACCTTCGGAAAATTCCTTCGCCGCGGCAGAGCATTTGTGCGCCCAGAGTATCATTGCTTCCGCGGTTTTTTTGAGGCCTTTTAGGAATGCTTGTGATTCTTTGTCGGAGTGGGCCTTCGCGGAGCCCTCAATATCCTCGATTATGCCCTTGATTCCGCGTGAAAGCACGCGGGTGTAATCCGCAGTGGCGTGCTGCCACTCAAATGTGGAAAGATTGTCAATGGGCTTCAAGTAAAAATTGCGCACCAGCTGCTCCTGGGTAACCTTATAGCCGGCACGGTTG
>CAZRUB010000111.1:0-5070 GCA_964603185.1 uncultured Ruminococcus sp. | reverse complement strand
ACTGCTCTGAAAGCTTCAATATGATCCGTGTGAGGATGAGTTAAAAACCAAGCTGAAACTTTGCCGCCAAAGGCACGAATTGCGGAATATAGGTTTTCGCTCTCTTCTTCAAAACCGCCGTCAAATATTATAAGCCCTTTTGACGATTCGATTATAAAAGATGTGTTAATTGTGTTTGTCACCGATTTAAGCATGTGCATTTTTACCATTGTGATCACGCTCCTTGAAATAAGTATACAAGTTTTTTCACTTAGTGTCAAGAGTTCACTTGAATAAAAAATACGCTTTTTTCTTGACATTTTGGCGAATGTTTGATAAAATATTTATTTACAGAGTTGATTTTTCAAAGAAAGGATATTGATGAAAATGCTTAAGCAGCTTGCAAAAAGTGTAAGGGAAAACAAGAAGCCGACAATATTGACACTTATCTTCATTATATTTGAAGTCATTATTGAAATTTTAATTCCGTTCATTACCGCAAAGCTTGTTAACGATGTAAAAGCGGGTACGGCCATATCGGAGGTTGCGAAAACAGGGGGATTTTTGGCGGCAGCGGCATTGGTTTCGCTTTCCTGCGGCGGTGCGGCGGGCTTTACCTGTGCCAAGGCATCGGCGGGCTTTGCAAAAAATTTACGTGAAGATATATTCAAAAAAATACAAGCCTACACTTTCGAAAATATAGATAAGTTTTCATCCTCCTCGCTTGTGACAAGAATAACCACGGACGTTTCCAATGTTCAAATGTCTTATATGATGTTAATCAGAACCGCGGTAAGAGCTCCGCTGATGCTTATCTTTGCCATAATAATGGCTTTCATTATGGGCGGTGCTTTGGCGGGAACCTTCGTTGTTGTTGTTCCGATTTTGGGAGTGGGTCTTTACCTTGTAAGCAGAAAAGCCATGCCCGCTTTCAGAAGCGTTTTCAGGAAATACGACAAGCTTAACGAATCGATTGAGGAAAATGTTCGCGCAATGAGGGTTGTTAAAGGCTTTGCACGGGAAAATTACGAAAAAAACAAATTCAACGAAGCGGCGAACGCCATATGCTCCGACTTTACAAAAGCGGAAAGAATTGTTGCCGTGAACACACCTTTAATGCAGTTTTGTGTGTATTTTAATATGATTTTCGTGCTGACTGTCGGCTCAAAAATGACAATAACGAGTCGCGGTGAGCTCATTGATGTCGGGCAGATTTCCGCAATGCTTACCTACGGAATGCAAATTTTGATGTCGCTGATGATGCTTTCGATGATATATGTTATAATAACTATGTCCGCAGAATCGGCGAAAAGAATTTGCGAGGTATTGAGGGAGGAGCCCGCGCTTAAAAATCCCGATTCGCCGATTAAAGAGGTTGAAAACGGCTCCGTTATTTTCGAAAACGTGAATTTCAAATATTCAAAAAAGGCAAAGCGCCATGCCTTGTCGAATATCAACATAAACATTCTATCGGGGCAAACGGTCGGTATAATCGGCGGGACAGGCTCCGGTAAATCAACACTTGTTCAGCTTATCGCAAGGCTTTATGACGTTACCGAAGGAAAGGTTATGGTAGGAGGGGAGGATGTTCGCTCCTATGACCTTGAAACATTGCGTAATTCCGTTGCGGTTGTTCTGCAGAAAAACTTGTTGTTTTCCGGTACGATAAAAGAAAATTTAAGGTGGGGAAACGAAAATGCGACCGATGAAGAAATGAAGGAAGCTTGTCGTCTTGCTCAGGCGGATGAATTCATTTCCTCGTTCCCGAAGGGCTATGATACATTTATCGAGCAGGGCGGTGCCAATGTATCCGGCGGGCAAAAGCAGCGTATCTGTATCGCGAGAGCTCTTTTGAAAAAGCCGAAAATAATAATATTTGACGATTCCACAAGTGCGGTCGATACAAAAACAGACGCGCTTATAAGGCTGGGAATGAAGCAATATATTCCCGAAACAACAAAAATCATAATAGCCCAAAGAATATCCTCCGTAATGGAATCCGATATTATAATTGTAATGGATAACGGCAAAATAAGCGCCGTGGGCAAGCATGATTATCTTATGGAAAACTGCGACATATATAAGGATGTGTATTTCCAGCAACAGAGCGGAGGTGAAGCTGATGAAAAATAAAAAAAGGGAAAAACGCGGGGTCTTTTCGAGAATCATAAAAACACTTTTTGATTTTTATCCCGCCTTGGTTCCGATAACCGTTTTGTGTATCATTTTTTCTTCGGTAGTTTCAACCGTACCCGCCGTATTCGTGCAAAACGTTACTGCCGCCATCGAAAAATATTTCGAATCGGGCAATTGGACCGATGCGTCAGCCGAAATCATTCCGATGATTTTCAAGCTTCTTATACTCTACGTTCTTTCGGTTATTTCCATCGGAATATACACTCAGCTTATGGCGTATATAACCCAAGGATTTTTATCCAAGCTTCGCTGCAAAATGTTTGACGGAATGCAAAATCTTCCAATTAAGTATTTTGACACACACAAGCACGGCGATATCATGAGCTATTACACAAATGATATTGATACGCTCCGTCAGCTTGTTTCACAAGCGTTTCCTTCGCTTTTACAGTCCGGAGTGATTGTCATTTCCGTTCTTTTCATAATGCTTTATTACAGCTTATGGATGACATTGCTTGTTGTTTTGGGCGTTATCGCAATGCTGCTCGTTTCCAAAAAGGTCGGCGGCGGCTCAGCGAAGTTTTTCGTTCGTCAGCAGCGTTCTCTCGCGAAGGCAGAGGGGTATGTTCAGGAAATCATGAACGGGCAAAAGGTTGTTAAGGTGTTCTGCCACGAAAATAAGTGCAACGAAGAATTTGATAAAATTAATTCGGAGCTCTTTAACGACAGTTGTAAGGCAAATGCCTATGCAAATATTCTCGGGCCGATTATAATGAATATCGGAAACCTGCTTTATGTTGTGGTTGCAATGGTCGGAGGGATTTTTCTTCTTTCGGGAGCGACCAATGCTTCGATTTCGGGAATGGCGTTTTCCATCAGCATTCTTGTTCCGTTTCTTAATATGACAAAGCAGTTTGCAGGAAATATCAACCAGTTTTCGCAGCAGATAAACGCGATTGTTATGGGTCTTGCGGGTGCCGAAAGGATTTTTTCGCTTATGGACGAGAAAAGCGAAACAGATGAGGGTTATGTCACCTTGGTCAATGCGGATACGGATGAAAACGGAAATATTACGGAGAGTAATAAGCGCACCGGGAAATGGGCATGGAAGCATCCTCATGGTGACGGAAGCATAACCTACACTCCGTTAAAGGGCGATGTTGTGCTTGAAGGCGTTGATTTTGCCTATGAAGAGGGAAAGGAAATTCTTCACGACGTTTCGGTGTATGCCGAGCCCGGTCAGAAGGTTGCGTTTGTCGGCGCAACGGGTGCCGGAAAAACAACAATTACAAACCTTATCAACCGTTTTTATGATATAGCGGACGGAAAAATACGCTATGACGGCATAAATGTAAATAAAATCAAAAAGTCCGATTTAAGGCGCTCACTGGGACTTGTACTTCAGGATACTAACCTTTTCACCGGAAGCGTAATGGATAATATACGCTACGGAAAGCTTGACGCGACAGATGATGAATGTATCGCGGCCGCAAAGCTTTCGGGGGCGGATGATTTTATTTCACGCTTACCGGAAGGCTATGACACTCTTTTATCAAATAACGGCTCCAACCTTTCGCAGGGGCAAAGGCAGCTTATCGCTATCGCGAGAGCGGCGGTGGCCGACCCACCCGTTATGATTCTGGACGAGGCAACAAGCTCTATCGATACGCGTACCGAAGCGATTGTTCAGCGCGGAATGGATAAGCTTATGGAGGGAAGAACGGTATTTGTTATTGCACACAGGCTTTCGACCGTTAAAAATTCCGACGTTATCATGGTTCTCGATCACGGAAAAATCATCGAACGCGGAAGCCACGAAAAGCTTATTGATGAAAAGGGTGTGTATTATCAGCTTTATACCGGTGCGTTCGAACTGGAATAACCGACGTGCTTGACAAATCGGGTTGTTTATGGCATAATTAAAGCATGAATATCAAATTGGAAGGGTAGTTTTTTATGATTTTTGACAGTATTGAAAAACTTATTGCTTACGGGCTTGAAAAGCATCTTATTGAAAACGAAGATATAGTCTATACCAGGAACAAGCTTATCGATGCTCTCGGACTTTCGGAATTTTGCGACAACGGAAATCGGTTTTCCGAGGTTAACCTTGAGGAAACGCTTTCCGAGCTTTTGGATTATGCCGTTGAAAACGGAATAATAGAGGATGGCCCCACCAATCGTGATTTGTTTGATACAAGGCTTATGGGGCTTTTGACCGAACGTCCCTCCTCCGTTATTAAAAAATTCAATGCATTTTATGCCGAAAGTCCGGAAAAAGCCACCGATTATTTTTATAAATTCAGCGGCGATACCGACTATATAAGAAGATACCGCATAAAAAAGGATGTTAAGTGGATTTCCGAAAGCAAATACGGCGATATCGATATTACAATCAATTTATCCAAGCCCGAAAAGGATCCCAAAGCTATTGCCGCGGCGAAAAACGCAAAGCAATCGGGCTATCCGAAATGCAATCTTTGCCGCGAGAATGAGGGCTATGCCGGAAGAATAAATTCCCCCGCAAGGGAAAATCACAGGATTATACCGATAACAATCAATAATTCGCCGTGGTTTATGCAGTATTCGCCGTATGTTTATTATAATGAGCATTGCATTGTTTTTAACAGCGAGCACACACCTATGCAAATCAACAAAGCGGCTTTCAGAAAGCTTTTGGATTTTGTAACGCTTTTCCCTCATTATTTTCTCGGCTCCAACGCCGACCTTCCGATTGTGGGCGGCTCGATTTTAAGCCACGATCATTTCCAGGGCGGAAAATACGAATTTGCGATGGCAAAGGCAGAGCTTGAAAAAACAATTCATTTTAAAGGGTTTGAAGATGTGAATGCCGGAATCGTTAAGTGGCCCATGTCCACGATTCGCCTGCGTCACGCCGACTCGGACAGACTTTGCCTTCTTGCCGATAAAATTCTTTCGGCATGGCGCTCTTAT
>CAZRUB010000110.1:0-5071 GCA_964603185.1 uncultured Ruminococcus sp. | reverse complement strand
CGATATTTCCATCAGTTTAGCATATTTTATCACAAATGAGCTTTCTTGTCAATATATCGACCAGAAAAAATTACATCGAATTTCATGGATTTTTCGGTTCAGTTGTTGCGATTTCTGCTTCTTTTTCGCCACTCACCCGGGGGCATTTTGTTCTTTTTAACAAACAAGCGCCAGAAATATGCGTAATCGTTATATCCGCTTGCGCGGGCAATTTCCTCCAATGAGTCCGACGTCACCTCCAGCAGATATTCCGAACGCAACAATTTCATTTCATTGATATATTTCACCGGCGTTGTTTTGAATTCCTTCTTGAATACATTAATAATGTGATTTTTCGAAAAATGAAATTCCGAACAAATTTTTTCAAGTGAAATTTCGTCCGACGGCGTATTTTTGATAAATTCCCCAATTTTTTCGGCAAGGCTTTTCTCCCGCTCCGAACGGTTAAGCTCCGTTAAGATTTCATAGAAAACCAAGGCTTTCTTTATAAATACTTATTTTTTCCGTGATATAATCAATAAAAAAAGCAAAGGGTGAGCAAGGTGAGCTATGAAACGCATATCGTAAATATTGCAATGTTCTTAAAGGCGGATGCACTTTACTCAAAATTAACCGGAGCACCCTTTTCCGATAACACCGAAAAGCTTCACGCAATTTTAGATAAATACAACTCCAACCCGACAGGCGCTTTCACAGGCGACGAATGCCTCTCCGGCTTAAGTCCGATACAGGGAACCGAGCTTTGTGCCATCGCGGAGCAGATGTATTCATACGAGCAGCTCTTTTCCTGCACCGGAAACCCCTACTGGGCAGATAGGCTGGAGCTTTTGGCCTTTAACGCACTCCCCGCCGCTTTAAGCGACGATATAAGCGTTTTGCTTTATCCCTACGCCTCCGCCAAGCTGAGAATGACGGAGCTTCCCCGATTAAAATAAAGAATGCTGCCCGCAGGGGCGGCATTCTTTATACCGGCATAATTGAAAGAGCCGATATTTTTTCACACATAATTTTTGCCTTTTCCATATCCTCTTCAAAGAAAATTTCCATAAGCTGCTTTTCCAAGCTTACATGCGCTTCGCACTTAATAATATCGAAAAATCCGGAGGAATTATAGCCCGACAGGTCATCAAAGCTCGACGGCGTGGTGGGCCACTGCCACATTCTGCACCTCCACGCCCATCCCTTAAAATACTCCTTAAGCTCATCGGGGTTTTTGATTATATCGTTCAACACACCGATATAATCCAGCATTTTTTTCTTATCCTCACCCTCAAATACAGTGATTTTCGTACCTTCAGGATTAAATTTATAAGGAATAATTTCCGGTATTATGCCGTTTTTGTCAACCGAAAGCAGGGTCATATATCCGTAATACCAGGAATCCGATGCCTCACGCTTCCCACTGCTGACAAAAAGGAAATTACCCATACTGTAAATAATCGGCTTTCCGTCATAAATCTCAAATCCCTGGGGGCAGTGTGTATGCCCGCCGACAACGGCGTCCGCACCCATATCGCAAGCCAATTTATAGCGCTCCTGTGTATCCTGCGAGGGAAGCGGATTAAACTCATTTCCGCCGTGAAAAACAACAATCACACGGTCTGCCGCCTGTTTTTCTTCTCTTATTCGGCTTAAAAGCATCCTGACATCATACCCCGCCGAGCCTGCTTTATCCTTAGTTGCAAGCCCGAATTCATTTTCGCACACCGAAAGAATCGAAGCCTTAATGCCATCCTTCTCGACGTACATTGCGGCATATGCCTCATCCTTGTTTTTTCCCGCACCCGCATGAGCTATATTGTTTTCTTCAAGCAACGCGAGTGTATCGAAAACCGCCCCGTCACCGTAATCGCCCGTATGGTTGTTAGCCATCGTAACCGCATATGCCCCCATTGCCTTTAAGAAGCATATGTTTTCGGGCGCACATATAAGATTGGGACCGGCCTTTTTTATCGGTGTGTACTTTTTTTCATCGGCCAGCGGACACTCCAAATTAGGTATTACAAAATCGGCCGCTTCGGCATAGGGCATGACCTCCGATAAAATATCAAGCGATTTTTCGTATGTAAGGCCGCTCTGTCCCCTGAAATTCACATCACCCGTAAATAAAAGCTTCATTTTTATTTTCTCCCTATTCACTCATCTTTTATCTTTTATCTTTTTCATTCTTGTATGCTCTTCCCTGTCCTTTTCCTCCAAGGCATCGGAAATTTCTTTTACAATATTTTCATACATGGGAATTGTAATGTTGCAAAGCGCGTTCGCCCGTTTCTGTGTTTTCTTGATGTTTACCGCAAGCCGATAAACCGAGTTTTCGATTTCAGCCAATCTGGCGGTTAATGCTTTAACCCTTGAGAACGAGCAGAAGGCCTCGTCAAACGCGGAGCCTGTGGAATAGAAGCTGTACATCGGGCGCTCCTCCGAATCACGCATGGTGACCATCGGAAGCTCCACGCCCATAACACTTCTTAAATTTATGCCGACTCCGTCCTCAATGCTTTGCGAGTGCGAAATATCATATACGGTGTCGCAGCCCATCATAAGGTTTGCGCTTTCCAGTGCGGCGTATGCCGCCGCAAAGGTTGCCTCTATATTTTTTTCGACATTCTTCGCCTCATCGATAAGCGTCATCATTTCGCGGATTAGGATATTACGCTTTTTGTCAAGCATTTCATATCCCTGCTTGGACAGTCTGAGCGTGTTCTTTGCCGCAAGCAGATTGCCTTTTGTAGGAGCCATAGAAGCCGCCATAAGCGCCTCTCCCTTCTAATTAACCTTTATAATATTTATCCAATATATCGTCGGAAACCCTGTCAAGCTCAGCCTTGGGAAGCATCGACAAAAGCTCCCAGCCGAGGTTCAGAGTTTCATCTATATTTCTGTTTTCATGCATCCCCTGCGATAAGAAGCGCGCTTCGAATGCCTTTCCGAATTCAATGTATTTTTTATCTATCGGCGACAACTCATCCTCACCTATTACCGAGGCCAGGCTCTTTGCGTCGTTCACTTTTGAATATGCCGCAAAAAGCTGATTTGAAAGCGCGGGGTGATCCTCCCTCGTAAAGCCCTCACCTATGCCGTCCTTCATCAAGCGCGAAAGCGAGGGGAGCACCGAAACAGGCGGATAAACGCCGGAGGTGTTAAGCTCCCTCCCCAAAACTATCTGTCCTTCGGTAATGTATCCGGTAAGGTCGGGCACAGGATGAGTTATATCGTCGTTCGGCATGGACAAAATCGGTACCTGCGTAACAGAGCCCTTCGCATCCTTAATTATTCCCGCGCGCTCGTAAAGCGATGCCAAATCCGAATAAAGATAGCCGGGATACCCCTTACGCGACGGAACCTCGCCCTTGGAGGACGAAATTTCACGAAGAGCCTCCGCATAGCTTGTCATATCCGTGAGTATTACAAGCACATGCATATCATGGCGGAAGGCCAAATATTCAGCCGCGGTCAATGCCGCACGCGGTGTAATTATACGTTCAACAACCGGGTCGTTGGAAAGATTCAAAAACATTACAACCTTGTTAAGCACTCCGCTTTCTTCGAACGAACGCCTAAAGTAATTTGCAACATCGTGCTTAACGCCCATTGCCGCAAAAACAATTGCGAATTTATCTTCGCCGTCGCCGTCATCGGAAATTTTCGCTTGACGCGCTATCTGCACCGCCAAATCGTCATGGGGCAAGCCGTCCCCCGAAAAGATGGGCAGCTTCTGCCCCCTTATCAAGGTTGCCAGGCAGTCAATCGACGAAATGCCCGTTTGAATGAAGTTATTCGGATACGAACGCGAAACGGGATTTATCGGGCTTCCGTTAACGTCACGCACCTCGTCTGCATAATAATCGCCCAAGGAATCGATGGGGCGGCCCACACCGTCAAAGGTTCTTCCCAAAATTTCACGGCTTAAGGCCAACGTCATAGGCTTTCCCATAAGGCGCGTTCTTGTATTTACAAGCGAAAGGCCGCTTGTTCCTTCAAACACCTGAATAACCGCACGCTCACCCTCAAGCGCAACGATTTTGCCGAGTCTTTTCGTTCCGTCGGGCAAGCTCATTGTAACAAGCTCCTCATACGAAGCATCCTTAAGCCCGTCAATCACGGCAAGGGGCCCGTCAATATTATTCAAGCCCATATATTCAATTGACATTCAAAGTCCCCCTTCCTTAACCCGCGTACGAGCTTAAAAGCTCTTCAACGGTTGCACTGATTTTTTCCTTCAGCTCATCAATTGCGGACAACTCCTCATTGCCGACTGTATATTTCATTCTTACAAGCTCATCCATCACTCCCGTTTTCATGAAAACCGATATAGGAATCGATTTTTCAACCAGCCTGTCAAGCTCATGCTTTGCATGAAGAATTGCGTCCATCATAGCAAATTGCTTTTTAAGCGGAACATATGTATCATCCTTATGATATGCATTCTGCTGCAAAAATCCGACTCTGACAGCCTTCGCAATTTCAAGCGTTGCCTTCTGCGAGTCCGGAAGAACGTCGGAGCCGATAAGCTTAACAATCTCCATCAGATTGGCTTCCTCGCCGAGAATCGAAATAAATTCCTTACGTTGCTTCATAAATTCGGAGGCCACGTTTTCCTCGTACCATTCCGTTATATCCGGAACATATCCGGAATAGCTGTTGAGCCAGTTTATCGCCGGATAGTGCCTTGCATAGGCAAGGGATTTATCGAGCGCCAAAAAGCACCTTATAAATCTTTTCGTGTTTTGGGTTACAGGCTCGGAAAAGTCGCCGCCCTGAGGGGAAACCGCACCTATCAATGTGACCGAGCCTTCCCTTCCCGAAAGCGCCGTAACGTATCCCGCGCGCTCATAAAACGCCGAAAGACGCGATGCTAAATACGCCGGGAAGCCTTCCTCCGCCGGCATTTCCTCAAGCCGTCCGGATATTTCGCGGAGAGCCTCCGCCCATCTGGAGGTCGAATCCGCCATCAGCGCAACATGATAGCCCATATCGCGATAATATTCGGCAAGTGTAACTCCGGTATAAATCGACGCTTCACGAGCGGCAACAGGCATGTTTGATGTGTTTGCGATAAGCACTGTTCTGT
>CAZRUB010000109.1:0-5098 GCA_964603185.1 uncultured Ruminococcus sp. | reverse complement strand
GTTTCCGTCCCAATCGGTGTTAAGCGGTTCGTCCAGGGAAATTTCAAAGCGCTGAGAACTGCTTTTCTCAAATACATCAAAATTTCGTTTTCGATGCAACGAGAGGCATAGGTTGCCAGCTTAATATTTTTTTCCGTATTAAATGTATTTATCGCCTTGATAAGCCCGATCGAACCGATGGAAATAAGGTCCTCCGTAGCCGCCTTGGTATTTTCAAAACGCCGCGCTATATAAACCACCAGCCGCAAATTTCTTTCTATAAGCTCGCCCTTGGCGTTGTCGTCGCCTTCTGCCAGCCGTTTTAACAAGCTCGCCTCCTCATCCTGTGTAAGAGGAGGCGGCAGCGGCTCCGCTCCCCCTATGTAATAAACCTCGGCGTCCGAAAGCAGTTTTTTAAGAATAAGTATTATTTTCTTTAAGCCCATCAAAGCAGGCACCTCCAATCAATGCGTTAAAGCTGCCGTCCGCGGAAAGCCGGCAGTCGGTTATTCCTATCGCCGCGTTTTTCCCTTCCGATATTTTATTGACACAAGCGCCGTTTTTAATTGTCGCGTGCCGTATTATAATTTTATCGGGAACGAAAACGCGCATCTGACCCAAGCCCGAAGCGGTGTTAACGTAAATCGGACGTGCGGCATTTTTCACCGCTTCGGGAAACACGTCCTCCGAAACGATAAGCGGAAGCCTTGTCATTGGGTCAAGCGCCCTGTTTCCGCTGTCGAAAATTGCCGAAAGAAAGTACGCCTTATCATCCTTTATTACCGTAAGCTGCATAATACCTTCATGACCTCGGTTTCGTATCGCGGATACTACGGCTTCGGCAAGCACTGTAAGCGCGAATATTCCCGATAGCGAATATATAATCGGAAAGTCAAAATAAACCGCGCCGTTATCCGCCGTCCCGCATATAAGTGCGACGGAATATGCCGCTCCCCCCGCCGCGGCCGAGCAAAGAATAAAAATCGCGGTCATGCGGATAAGCCGCCTCACGGAATAAAAGCCAAAGGATAAAAACGCCGCCAAAAAGGAAAACGCAAGTCTTGCCGCTCCGCTTTCCAAAAATCCGCCGAACAGAAAAACCGCAAGCGCATAAAATGCACCAAAGGCCGCACCCAAAAGCGTTCTCAGCCACGAAAATCGTACACCTCCCATTCTTCCCGCAACCGCAATAATCAAAAAGTCAAAAATAAAATTTATAAGAAGGAAAACATCAACGTATAAAACCATAATATAATTATACAACCCTCGTTGCGATTTTTCTGTCGTTTCGAGGCACCGCAAAAATAAAATTAAAAGACAAAAAAATACTTATTTCTTATTGACTAATCGCTCGCAAAGTAATATAATATAAGATATCTTATAATGAAAGAGGATATGCAAAAAGTGAAAGTCTTAAAAGAATTGGGCAGCTGGATTTTTTACATTGCGGTTGCCTTCGTAATTGCGTCGTTGCTTAACGTTTTCGTATTCCAGATAACACGTGTTTCCGGTTCTTCAATGGTGCCCACGCTACAAAACGGTGACCTTTATGTTATCTCCAAGCTCAACCATTTGACGGGCTATACTCCGGAGGAGGGTGACATTGTCGTCATTGACAGCCGAACCGACAGGATAAGAAGCCTTAAGGACGATTTTGCGGACATTGTAAAATATAACGCATTGACTACCTTTGTCAGCCATTCCGCCGACGATGTTTATTGGGTAAAGCGCGTTATCGGCACCCCCGGCGATGTTGTAACGCTTCAGGGGAGCAACGTTTACAAAAACGGCACACTTCTTTCCGAGGTTTATGTCAATCCGGCGGAAAAGCCCGTTTATTCGGATATGACGATTACCGTGCCCGAGGGTTATGTTTGGGTTATGGGCGATAACCGTAACCACTCCTCCGACAGTCGCGTAATCGGCCTTGTTCCCATTGAAAACGTTATCGGAAAATTGAAGCTTAAAATTAAAAGCGGAAGCTGAAAATTTAAGCCTTAAAAAACGATACTTTATGTATCGTTTTTTTCTCATAAAATTCAGACATAATAGATAAAAAAGGAGCTACGGTCATGGAAAAAACAGTTGCCGATTCGCGCACGGAGCAGGTGCAAATCTTAAACCAATCGAACATTAACGGCTTCGGCAGGCTTTTCGGCGGCCAGCTTATGCAATGGATTGATATTGTTGCGGCCGTCGTTGCGCGCAGACATTCGGAAAAAAACGTCACCACCGTGCTGGTGGATACGCTTGAATTTAAGAAGCCCGCCCGCGTTAACAATACAATTGTTTTAAGCGGCTATATCACCTACGTGGGGAGAACCTCCATGGATGTGTGTGTTGACACGTATATCGAATCGCTTTCCGGGGAGCGCACACTGATTAACACGGCCTATCTTGTTATGGTTGCCCTTGACGAAAACGATTGCCCTACACCGGTTCCGGGGCTTGTGCTTAAAACCGAGGAGGAAAAGGCCCGTTGGGAGGAAGCAAAAAAAAGACGGCTGAAAAAATAAAAAGCTTGACATTTCACAGCTTTTATGCTAAAATACTTCACATGGGAGTTTAGCTCAGCTGGGAGAGCATCTGCCTTACAAGCAGAGGGTCATAGGTTCGAGCCCTATAACTCCCACCAAAAAATCGACAAGCTTCTTAGGAAGCTTGTCGATTTTACTTATTACCTCTTCCTTTTTCACTATTCCTTAAAATTTTATGTCGATTTTCGAAAAGTAAAATGTAACAACAAAACAAGTGTTATTTAAAAAGGACGAAGCGTTTTTCGCTTCGTCCTTTCAGCTTTTTAACTGTTCAATTCAATAAATCTTTGCAAAATCGTCGCGATTTCCGCTCTCGTTGCATTGTCCTTGGGATTTAACGTTTTTTCCGTTCTTCCCTTTATCAGTCCCGCACCGACCGCGCAGGTCATTGCATCGTTTATTCCGAAAGAACAACTAATTTCCCCTTATCGAATATTTTTTTCTGTATTCGGACGGCGTCATCATAGCCGCTTTCTTAAATTGTCGATTAAAAGTATTAACCGCCTTAAATCCGCACTCTAATGCTATTTGAGTAACGGAACGTTCGCTGTTTTTTATCAAAAGCTCCTTCGCACATTCAATCCTGTACATAGCGATAAATTCGGAAAAATGAATGCCTGTCAGGGAATGTATTGCGGCAGACAAATATTTTTCGTTATATCCGAATTCCATGGCAATTTGCTTCAACGAGATATCCTTTTTAAAATTATCCGCGACGTAAGAGATAACCTTTTGGTAAAGTATACCGTCCGTTGCCGAAGCTTTTTCAAAATCACTTTGCCGAAGCACTTTGTCGCATATGAGATTTAAGTATGCCATTATCAGAATGCCGTTGCTTTTCTCCGTATTCGGAAGCCGCACAAATACGTCTTTCAGTTCATTCGCTTCAATGCTTGTAATTATCGGCCTTTTTTCCTTTATACTCTTTATAAACAATGGGATAAAATCGTTGGAAAAAACCACGCATATCACACCGGCACCGACACAATTGTATTGATGAATATAATTCGGCGGAATAAAAACAAATTCACCCGAACTCAAGCATATCTTTTCCCCGTTTATAAAAATTTCACAGCTACCGTTTTCACAGTACAGAATTTCGCTGTATTCATGTATATGGCTATCCATTATGAAATCGTTGTGAAATCGGCTTTTGAAATCATATATACCGTTAAAATTTTCCTTTTGATAATGCATTCATTTCACCTAACCTTTTGGATGAATTATATCATAATATTGCTTGAATGTAAATGGGTAATTTAATATAATTAAAGCAAGGTTTATTTTAGGCCTGAAATGAAAAATTAAATAAGGGGGGCAAACCTAATGGATAAAAGATGGAGCAAAGAAAAGGTATGGGAATGGTATAATTCACGTCCTTGGATACGCGGCTGCAATTACATGAGTACGGACTGCGCCAATCGTATTGACCAATGGCAGGAATACGGCTTTGCCGAACGATTCGAAACAACAAAAAAAGAACTTAAGCTAATGGCTGAGCTCGGCTATAATTCAATAAGAATCATTCCCGAATTTATCGTCTGGGAAAAAGAGCATGACGGCTTTATCGAGCGCTTTGAAAGCTATATTTCGCTTGCCGCCCAAAACGGTATATCGTGCATGGTGGTTTTCGGAAACGACTGTTGTCCCCCCAAAGAAGAAGCGTTAAAGCGTATGCACTTGGGAGAACAACATGTCGATTTGGGTTATCACGGCGGAAGAAAAATTTCACAACACGGAAGCTTTGACGGAGCAGGATATTCCGTCCTTGATGAACCGGAGCTTGCGGAAAAATTTTATGAATTCGCAAAAGAAATCGTAAAAAAATACAAAAACGACGAGAGAATTATCATATGGGATGTTTTTAACGAACCCGGAAATTCCAAAAGAAATTCCATGTCCCTTCCGCACTTGAAAAAATTTATTGAAATAATAAGAAGCATAAACCCGGTACAACCGCTCACGGTAGGAATACATTCGCAAACTACACAACCTGAAAAATTGCTTGATATAGAAAAGTTCGGACTGGAAAATTCCGATATAGTTTCTTACCATAATTACGGGTCATACGAAAATAACATAATAGAACTGAAAATTTTAAAAAAGTTAGGCAGACCGATTATCAATACCGAATGGCTTAACCGTTGCGGCGGAAATACCATAGAAGAAATGTTCCCTTTATTTTATCTTGAAAATATAGGATGTTACAATTGGGGATTTGTTGCCGGAAAATATCAGACATTCGAGCCTTGGAACTCTGTTTGGGATGCTTACAAAAAAAATCCGGCGGCATACGGTAATTTCGATTTTACAAAGTGGTTTCACGACATTTACCGTCCCAGTCATAACCCCTATAATCCTGTAGAAGTCGAGCTGATAAAGCGGTTCTGCACTCTTGCCGATGATGAGTTTTCAACCAAATAACATATCTCGCCCGCGTTGCATTAAAAAGGACGAAGCGTTTTTCGCTTCGTCCTTTTGGCTTTTTAACTGTTCAATTCAATAAATCTTTGCAAAATCGTTGCGGTTTCCGCTCTCGTTGCATTGTCCTTGGGATTTAACGTTTTTTCCGTTCTTCCCTT
>CAZRUB010000108.1:0-5129 GCA_964603185.1 uncultured Ruminococcus sp. | reverse complement strand
CTTGAGCCGTCTTTCCTATGTCGGCCATGAGGAAAACGATGATGAGCTTATATTTGACATGAAAAACGAATTCATCTCCGTACGCCAGCATTATGAGTTTTTCCGCGGCATTTCGGCACTTCGCGCCTATGCCGAAATCACCAACCTAACCAATGAGCCTCTCGGGCTTGAGTATGTAAGCTCTCTTTGCCTTTACGGGTTTGATTTATCCGAAATTCACCTTTGCCACAACTCCTGGTGCAGGGAATTCGAATGGCATGCCTTTTCCCCGAACGAGCTTGGCTATAACCATATGGGAGGCGAGTCCACCAAGCGCATCGCTGTTTCAAACACGGGAACATGGTCCACCAAGGAGCACCTCCCCATAGGCATAATCGAAAATCCCGACGAATGCATCTTCTGGCAACTTGAGCATAACGGTTCGTGGAATTTTGAAATAAGCGACATTGCAAGCGTCAATTACTTAAAGCTTTCGGGCCCTTCCGACCAGGAAAACGGATGGTATAAAAAGCTTGCTCCCAACGAAGTCTTCAAAACGGTTAAAGCCGCCGTTGCTTTCTCCGAAAGCTACAACGGCGTCATTGCCGAAATGAACGCTTACAGAAGGCAAACAGCTTACAGAAGCCCCGAGGATGTATCTCTTCCCGTAATTTTCAACGACTATATGGGTTGCCTCGGCGCCGATCCCACAACAGAAAAGGAAATCCCCGTTATCGACAGGGCGGCGGAGGCCGGTGCCGAGATTTACTGCATGGATGCCGGTTGGTACGCGGACGGAACCTGGTGGGAAACCGTCGGCGAGTGGAAGGTTAATGAAAAGCGCTTTCCCGGCGGCATGAAAAAGGTGTTCGACTATATAAGGCAAAAGGGCATGAAGCCCGGCATATGGCTGGAGCCCGAAAGCATGGGCATCAGCTGCCCGATACTCGACTCCTTCTCTGACGATTGCTTTTTCATGCGCCACGGAAAAAGAGTCATCGACCACGGACGCTATCATTTCGATTTTCGTAACAAACAGGTTACCGACTTTTTGACGGGCGTTGTGGACTCGCTCATTCGTGACTACGGAATAGAATATTTCAAGTTTGACTATAACATTGAGGGCGGTGTCGGAACCGAGGTTGACTCCGACAGTTTCGGCGACGGGCTCTATCGCCACCAGGAAGCCTACATAGCGTGGATTGACTCGCTTTACAAGCGCCATCCCGGCTTAATAATAGAAAACTGCGCAAGCGGCGGTATGCGTATGGATTATAAGTCACTTTCCCATTTTTCGATGCAGTCGTTAACCGACGCATCGGGCTACAGAACCACAAGCTCCATCGCCGCCATGTCGGGCAGTGCGGTCATCCCCGAGCAGGCACAGGTTTGGGTTGTTCCCAAAACGGACGAAACCGCGGATGAGGTTGCCTTCAGCATGGCAAATGCAATTTTCCGCCGTCCCGTGCTCTCGGGAAGCACGCATCTTTTATCCGAGGATAAATTTGCCGTGCTCAAGGAGGGCGTTGATTTTCATAAATCCATCAGAGATGAAATTCCCTCACTCACCCCCTTCTATCCCGTCGGTGTCACGCACTTTAACGATCCGTGGATTATATACGGCTTTAAGGGAATTGAGCACGACTACATCATAGCGGGCCGCCTCGGCGAGGATGAAAGCATAAAAATTTCGACCGATATAAAATACAAGGCGGCATCACTCGTTTATCCCGTTTCCTCATTTGCGGGCACATTCAGCCTTAAAGGAAATACGCTCGAAATCTCATTGGGCAAAAATTCCGCCGTTATTTTAGAAATGGAAAAATAAAAAATCATACCGAGGCTTAATGCTTCGGTATGATTTTTTTACAGTGCTTCGGTCTATCTCTGTCTTCGGTAAGCACGGTGCTCCGACGGGGTATGTCCGTAATATTCACGGAAGCGCTTGGAAAAATACGAGGGGCTTTCATAGCCCAAAAAAGCCGCAATATCAGAAATTTCCATGTCGGTATCGGTAATGAGGCATTCCGACTTTTTTATCAGCATATCCGAAATATATTTTATCGGACTCACATGCGTAACCTCCTTGAAAAGGTGAATAAAATAGCATTCCGTAAGGCCGCAAAGCTCGGCATATTCCTTATTTGAGCGTCTCCTTGTTTCGTTTTCCATATCGCGCAGTGCAGGCAAAATTCTCGAATATTTTCTCTCCTCCGGTCGAACGGATTTCATATTGCGCGACAAAAGCGCCAAGAACTCCAAAAACAGGCCGTTTGCTCCGGCTTCACTCCCCGCGCGCTTGATTTTCATTTCCTGCGCCATGGCTCCTATCAGAGAATATGCTTCTGTGTCGGGAGCGGCATACTGTACCTCGTTTTCGGAAACCCCTGCCTCCGAAAGCACCTCCCTCGCCGCCTTGCCGCAAAAATGCACCCACACATACGACACGCCCGGCTTTGACACGCATTTATATTTCTGCACGACATTCGGCGGATATACGATGATATCCCCTTCCGAAAGAATTTTTGTTTCTCCGCTTATTAAAAAGCGCATGCTTCCGCTTAAGATATATATAATTTGATAATCGGGAAATCCATGCTCACGGTACACGCCCATTGTTTCTGAAAATTCAAGCCCTCTGAAATAGCCGCAGCTGTTTATATGAAGATATTTATCGGTCGGTTCATGCGATATTTTGCCGCCGTAAAATGCACATTCGTACGCTTTCATCAAAAACTCCCACCCCTTCATCCAAAGCCTTTTGATCCATGTACAGCTGCTTGTTTTTATTGCCGCCGCGGTAAAAAGTGCCGATCCCGCGGCAAGCGCAAAAACAAGTATAGGCATAAGGCAAGCATAAAGCGACAAAAATTCCCTGTAAAGGCTTTTATCCTTAATCGCTTTCCTCGCCTCTTTTTTCTTTTATCAAACGTGTTTATTCTATCATTTTATCTTTTTTCTGTCAACCCCGAACGAAATTCTGCTTTCGGTATTTTTTGATTTTCACCCCAGCATCACATCCAGCGCCATCATAAGAACAAAGCCCATTGCAAACATCACCGTTCCCGTATCGTCGGTTTGGTCCGCGCCGTTCATCTCCGGAACAAGCTCCTCCACCACAACATAAAGCATCGCTCCCGCGGCGAAGGATAAAAGATACGGAAGCGAAGCGACCATAAATCCCGACGCTACGGCGGTCAGCAAAGCCCCCACCGGCTCTACGATTCCCGATGCCACACCAAGCAAAAACGCCTTCATTTTATTCATCCCAGATGCTGCAAGCGGCATCGACACAATCGCACCCTCGGGAAAATTTTGAACGGCAATCCCGAAGGAAAGTGCCATCGCCGCACTCACACTCATTAATGAGTCGCAGCTCATTGCAGCCAATGCGGCGCCTATTGCCATTCCTTCCGGGAAATTGTGTATTATCACCGCGGTCACCATCATTTGGTTTTTGCGAAGTGTGCTCTTCGCTCCTTCCTTTTTTTGAGTTGTAAAATTAAGGTGCGGAATAATTTTATCCGTTGCCAGCATAATAAATATTCCGACGGTAAAGCCCAGCGCCGCCGGCATGAAGGAAAACCGACCGAGCCGACTCGACCGCTCTATCGACGGAAGCAAAAGGCTCCACACCGAAGCCGCAACCATAACTCCCGCGGCGAACCCCATAAGCATGCGCTCCGTGCGTTTTTTCAGCCCCCGCTTCAACAAGAAAACGGAAGCACACCCAAGAACGGTTCCCAAAACCGGTACAAAAAGAACAAAAAGCACATCATATATATTCATTTCAGATATAAGCATTATAAAAGCCTCCCGAATTATTGGGCGAACCCGCCCGAAAAAGCGTCATTTCGGCATCCTTTGATTTGCCGTCTTTGCAAGACGACAAATCCTTCCATAAAACATTATATTGAAATTCCGCCACGAGGTGACAATATTTTTAAAATAAAAAAGGAAGCTTAACCGAGCTTCCTCCTCAAATATTTCGAACGTAAGAGCCTGTTACCGCAGTGTGGCAACCTGCGGGCTGAAAAGCTTTGAGCGTTTCTAATGAAACGATTTATTTTATCAGCATAAACAACAGCGGAATGGTTATCGCCGAAAGCAAATGTGAAACAACCGCCATACCCGCCGCTACCGAGGTGTCCTTTCCGAGTGCACTCGGGATAACTATTGTATTGAGTCCCAGAGGCATCGCCAAAGAGCAAAGTGCGCAAATATAAATCTTTTCGGGAATATCAAAAAGCATTGCCGCACCCACGAAAATCAGCGGCATGATAACAAGTCTGATAATTGAAATAATATATATTTTCATGTTTGTGAAGGTTTTTTTCAGCGGAATAAACGCCACAACCATTCCGGTCAAAAGCATCGCCACGGGTGACATGCAATCGCCCGCCACATCTATAAGCGACCTTATCCAATTCGGAATATGAATATTAAAAATTCCTATCGCCATGCCTATCAGCATACCGATAAACATCGGGTTGACAAACGCCTTTAACGATTGACTAAGCGTTTGCTTTTTTTCGGCATCCGCAATAAGAAGCCGCGGCACACCCCAAAGATAAATTACAATCCATAACGGTAACGTAAATATTAAATATTCAAAGAAAATATCGGGAAAAAGACTCATCACAACCGCATTGCCCATGAATCCGAAATTCGAAAAAGCCA
Organism: uncultured Ruminococcus sp.; assembly: GCA_964603185.1. Classification (GTDB taxonomy): domain Bacteria; phylum Bacillota; class Clostridia; order CAKSNL01; family HGM11501; genus HGM11501. Next base: position 470 of record CAZRUB010000108.1, on the reverse strand, counting down.
AGCCGTATGTATAAATCCTTCGAATATATTTATCCTTCGACAATGCCCTCGGAACGAAAATCGCAAAGGGCAAAACAATCAGCTCGATAACAAAGCTTATCGCAAAAACCTTCCATGCATCGCTTAACTTATCGACAGTGAAATTTTCCATAAAATTCCCCATAACAAGCGCGGGAATAAACACCGTGTTTTCAAGCTTGGACAACACTGTTGCCGAGTTCTCCGGAATCAATCTCCGTTTTGCCAAAACATAACCTATAACAATAAATCCGAAAAGAAATGCAATTTGATTTAATGTTGAGAGAAACAAATCCATATACTTCCACCCCACTTAATAATTACAACACCTGTAATATCATATGAAATAATCCTTCGGATTGTGAAACAACTCTTGCTTTTCCATACGCCAACGGGCGTATTTCACAACGTAACCTCTTTCATTTGCCGTTAGGCGAATTTAATTGAAAAAG